>JBLIMI010000063.1:0-10761 GCA_047638655.1 Minisyncoccia bacterium
GTCTTCGACCGGCGCTTGCGCGTGTTCACTTCAGCCCACAAGGGGGCGCGCCAATTGGGTCGTATCAAGAGTGCAATCTTCGCGGAGTTGCCATCTTCTATGGAATCTGATCTGGCTCGTGCGCTGCGAGAAATTTCGATCTTGCACCGGCGTCGGGCACTGATCGTGGTGATCTCGGATGTGGCCGATCCTTTGTCCGTGGATCGCCAAAGGCTGGCCCTGCAATCGGGGTCGAAACGACACGGCGTGGTGCTTGCCACCCTGGATGATCCGGACCTGCGAGCCCTGGAAGAGGGGCGCACCCCAGCCTCTGCTGCCGAACGCGCCGTTGCACTTTCTTTGGCCTCGGAGCGGCGCGCGGCCCTCTCGCAATTGCGACAAAGTGGCGCGCGGGTGCTCGACTCCTTGCCCGCCGAGAGTGCGGGGCCTTTGCTCGGTGCTTGGTTGGATGCACGCCGAGGGCGCACGCTACGGAACCAGGTTTAACCTTGCTCCCCCTTGGTGTGCGGCGATAAGTCTGGTTCCGTAGCGCCCGCTCGGGCATTCTTGTTTGCCCATGAGTTCCAACCCCAACCTGCTCTTGCTCGGCTTCGGTCGCTTTGGCGAGGCGCTTGCCGATCTCGCGTTGGCGGCGGATTGGGGAGTTCGCGCTTTCGATCCTAGGGGCGGAGTGCCGGATGAGTTGGCGGTGAACAGTGTGCAGGAACTGGTGGCTCAGCCGGGCCTCGTCTTGCTCGCTGTCCCCATGGAGAGCTTTCGCTCCGTGCTCGAGGAGTTGCGTCCCCTACTCAATCGGAGTCACACCGTTGTCGACGTCTGCAGCGTCAAGCACGCTGCCCGGGCGGCGATGGGGGAACTGCTTGGTGAGGAGATTCCGTGGGTTTGCTCGCACCCCCTGTTTGGCCCCATGAGCCTGGAGCTTGGGGAGCGTCCGTTGCGCGTGGTGCTGTGTCCTGACACGCCCCACGGGGATGCCCTCGAACGCGCGCGGACTTTCTACGAGGCCATCGGTTGCGTGACCACGGAGCAGAACTCCGTGGACCACGATCGTTCCATGGCGGACACCCATGCCCTGGCCTTCTTCGTGGCCAAGGGCTTGCTCGACATCGGCGCCGGCGATCAAGAGATTGTGCCGCCTTCGTTCCGGGCCATGGCGCAAGCGATTGAATCTGTTCGCAGCGATGCCGGCCACCTGTTCTTTCCGATCCAGCACAGCAATCCCTTTGCCCCCGCTTCGCGCGCTCGTTTGCTGCGGGCCCTCGAGTCGATTCACGGTGAGTTGGCTGGAGCCGGGGAGTCTCCCGGGGGGGTTGAGCCCAGCGAGACCCTCGCTATCGCGCCCGGTCAAGCGAGCCCCCGGGAGCTCGGGGAGGCGCGGGCGTCGATTGATGCCCTCGACTCGGAATTGATGCGCTTGCTCCAACGCCGGGCGCGCATCGCCTTGCGCGCCGCCCGGGCCAAGGCCGAGCATGGCCGCGGAGTGCGTGATCGCCCCCGGGAGGAGGCGTTGCTCATCAAGCGACGCCAACTGGCCGAAGAGAATGGTCTGGAGCCCCGTGCGGTGACGGAGGTTTTTGAGGCCATCATGAAGTTCAGTCGCGGAGAACAGCGACGTTGGCTTGATGCCCGGGACGGTGGGCAAGACAATAGTTAGCCCGAATCTAGCCCTAGCGGATCCTCTGACATGATCATCGTCCTGCGCCCCGACCTCCAGCCCCTCGAGTCGACCCTACACTCGATCGAAGCGATCGCCACCACCTACGAGGGAGTGGATGTACGGACCTACAATTTTGAGGGCTCTCGGCATCGCTTCACTGAAGTGCACCTGTTGGGGCAAACCGCAAAGGTCCCTGTGGACCCCTTCAATCTGCTGCCAGGCGTGCTCAAAGTCTTTCGCGTCTCCACGCGTTACCGACTCATCGGCCGCCACGCCAGCGATCATGGCCCCGTGGGTTTCACGTACAACGGCGTGACTTTTGACGAGAGCGAAGTGCACGTGTTCGCGGGGCTCTGCGCCGTGGACACCCGCGAGCACGTGGACCAGATGTTCGCCGCTTGCGAAGCCAGTGGTTTGACCACCACCCGCATGGGCGCCTACAAGCCGCGCACCAGTCCTTACGATTTCCAGGGCCTCGGCGCGAGTTGCCTGCCTTGGGTGTTCGAGAGTGCCGGCAACCACGGCGTGCGCATCGTTTCCATGGAAGTCACCGATGCGCGCCAGATCGATGAGATCCGCCAGGCCTTGGCCGTCTCTGGCCAGGCCACCGGGGTCATGCTGCAGGTGGGCACGCGCAACGCACAGAACTTCGAACTACTGAAGGCCATCGGTCAACAGCACGAGTTCCCCGTGCTCTTCAAGCGCGGCATGGGCATCACCCTCGAGGAGTCCCTCAACGCTTGCGAGTACATCGCCAGCGAGGGCAATTCGGACATCCTCTTTTGCTTGCGCGGGGTCAAGAGTCACTTGGGCGATCCTCACCGCAACTTGGTGGACTTCGCCCACGTGCCCGTCGTGCGCCGGCAAACACGCTTGCCCGTTTGCATCGACCCCTCGCACTCGGTGGGTCGCATGGCGACGGCGCCAGATGGTTTGCCCGACATTTTTCACGCGACCGGTCAAGGCATCGTGGCCGGAGCTACCAGCGTCCTGATCGATTATCACCCGCACCCGGAAGCCGCCCTATGCGATGGTCCTCAGGCGCTATTGAACGAGGATCTTCCAGCCTTCTTGAACTACGTGAACATCATGCGCAAGGCGTATCTGCTCGCGGTGGAGGCGGCTTGCGCTGAGTCGGTGTAAGGCTTTGAGACGAGTTCTCGTTGGGAACTTCAGGCCAACGGAGTTCTCGGAGAGCCCCAGCGTCTGGAAGGCAGTTGGCGAAGGCGCGACCTGAACAATGAATCCGAGATACCAATCTACCGATCGCGCTAGAACTGGTTTCGTAGTGCTGGTTCCCACCTGCCACAGGGGCTAGACTGCGCCGATGAACGACTCACCGCAAAAGAAGCTGACCGACTACGCAGACTGCGCTGGCTGAGCGGCCAAGATGCCCCAAGGGCAGCTCGCGCAGGTCTTGCGCGGCGTACTCAAACCTGCTGATGCTCGGTTGCTTGTTGGACCGAGTTCCATCGATGACGCTGGTGTGATCTTGCTCGGCGAGAGCGAGGGATTGCCTGCAGAAGCGGGGATTGCCTTGGTTCAAACCGTCGACTACTTCCCACCGGTGGTGGACGATCCGTACCTGTACGGCGCCATCGCTGCGGCCAATGCGCTCTCGGATGTCTACGCCATGGGCGGACGCGCCTTCAGCGTCTTGAACCTGGCGGGCTTCCCGAAGGACTTTCCTCCGGAATGGATCACCGAGATCTTTCGTGGCGGTTTCGACAAGGTGGATGAGGCCGGCGCCATCGTCGCGGGCGGACACACGGTGCAATCCAAGGAGGCCCAGTTTGGCTTCGCGGTGACGGGCATCGTCGACCGCAAAAAGATCGTGGCCAACAGCGGCGCCCAGGTCGGCGACCAGATCTACCTGACCAAGTCGCTGGGCATGGGGACCATGACCACCTCGGCCAAATTCGACAAGATCAGCTGGGAAGTGCTCGAACCGGCGGCTCTCCAGATGGCTACTCTGAACAACTTGGCAGCGGATGCTATGAATTCCGTGCAAACCAACGCATGCACGGACATCACAGGTTTCGGGCTGGCAGGACACTCCCATAACATTGGCAAGGCCAGTGGAGTCGTGCTTGAGATCGAGCTGGAGTCGTTGCCGATCTTCCCGGGCGCGCGCGAGTTGGCGGCGGCGGGAAACACCTCGGGCGGAGCCAAACGCGGGCGAGCGAACCTGTCCGAGTTTGTTGCCCTGGGAGATGGCGTGGATGACACCCTGGTCAATTTGGTGCACGACGCGGAAACGTCCGGCGGCTTGATGATCTTGGTACCGGCCTCGGATGCCAAGAAACTGGAATCTGAGTTGGCGGCGCGCGAGCAACTGGTGCGGCACATAGGCGAAGTCAAGGCCGGATCCGGAGCCAGCACGGTCCGTTTCCTCTAGCTTGAGCGATTCATGATTCGGTCGCTCAAGCCAGGACCCCGCGTGCCACGGGCGCGATGAGTTTCGATCCCTGGGGTGCACAGGAGCTACTGCGGGCAAGTGACTTGGCGGGTCCTCCGTGGATCTTGGGAGATCGCGGGCTGGCGCTGGAAGCGCCGGAAAACACACTTTCATCGTTTGAGCGTGCTTTGGCCGCTGGCGCGGATGGCATTCATTACGACCTGCGTGCCGCCGCGGATCTGGAGCCCGTGGTCATTCGCGACATGACTCTGGAACGAACTGCGGGACTCAATCGGCGACCGGAGGACTTGTCCATGCCGGAGCTCTCCCAGTTGGACGCGGGAGGATGGTTTAGCAAAGACTTCGTGGGGGAGCCGATCCCTTTTCTTGATGAGGTTTTGGAGCTATCGGATACGAAGGGCGCAAGTGCACTGCACTTTGTCGAGTTGCACGGAGGAGCCTTGATCGGGGAGCTCGAGCGACACCTCGGCGGTCACCAAGCTCCGCTCAGTTTGCGCGTGGCCAGCACCCGGCGGGATCATTGCCTGGAGTTGCAGGAAGCGGGCATGGATGCGGTCTGGATGGTTCCACGAGCTGGGGAGGCAGAGTTGGCTTTCGTCCGTGACCATCGCTTGACGGGCATCGCCGTGACAACGAACAGCGGCTGGCAGGCGGAAGTGGCAGAATCCAGTTGGCCATGTGAACGTTGGATGGTGGGCGTGGACCGTGCGGACGATCTGCTGCGCGCCCTCGGGAGCGGCATGCAAGGCGTCAGTACCAATGAAGTGCGTCGGGCGCGGGCGCTGCGCGCGCTCCTGGCGCTCACGGGCGGTGCCTCCCTCGAGCATCCGATCGAGGTCGATGAGCTTCCCGTTGGGCCGCGCTTGTCAGACGCCTGCGGCGGCGAGTGGCGCGGGGAATGGAAGCCCAGCGTGCGCCTGCGCAATCCTTTCGGTTGGAGCGTGCGCGCCCAGGTGGACTTCTTCGTGAGGCGCGGCGCATTTGATGTGCAAGGGCTGCCCGTGCAGCTCGAATTGCAAGCAGGAGAGGCGCACAGCCTGGACGTGGACATTCGCGGCGGGTCCTGGAGCCCGGGCGGGGACCCTCTGCTAGCCGTGTTGTTCGAGTGGGACCGGGGGCCCGGTCGCGAGGCGGGACAGCTCTTGCTCGACCGCACTTTGCGCCGGACTCGGCGCGTGTTGGCGGACGGAGTGACCCAGCGAGTGGAGATGTTGCGCGAGAGTCCGGGAGTGCCGGCCGCCAGCATGACCTTGACGCGACGCAAGGGATTGCTCTCCGTCGGCGTCGAAAACCGCGGCGGATTGCGTGAACTGTGCTCGGCTGTGCACCTCGATGGCGAAACCTTTACGGGCGGCGAACGCCTGCGCGTGGCCTTGCCCCCGGACTTTGATAGGCGAGAGGGTGGAGTGCCCTTTAGCTGTGGTTTTTGGGGGGAAGGGCCCCGCGGCGGGGCGCGCGTGCTGCGCCGTTGGTGCGGGGGTTTGCCCAGGGGACCCGAAAGTGGTGGCCCCGGGCGCTTGCTTCCGCGTCCCCGCGCTTGAACTTCTGAGCCGGAGGCTTAGTCTCTGTTGCCACTCGCGGGAGTGGATCCGTGCTGGTGTGCGGCCCGGCTTTCAAAGCCGGTTGGGTTCTGTGAACAGCTGGACCGGTGGGTTCGATTCCCATGCACTCCCGCCACTTCTCCTCCCCTTCATCGATGTTGAGCGAAGCGCGAGCAGAAATCAAAGTGATCCGGGAGCTCTTGCCCTCGGACGAAGCGCGTGCGCTGGCGGCGTTCAATGGCGTCAACGGGGCGTTGGATGACGCGTTCGACGCGTGTTCGGAAGAGGAGTGGCGTTGGCGCTACGTGAACCATCCCGTGGGAGTGCGCTGCATGCTGGGGCTCGACGAAGCGGGCGAAGTTCTGGCTCAATACGCGGGCTTGCCCCAAACGTTGAGCCTGGACGGCGAACTCACAAGCATCACCCAGGGGGTCGATTCGTTTTCTACGCCCCGGGTTCGAGGGCTTGGGAAGCGCGGGGCGTTCGTGCTCGTGGGCGAGGAGTTCGCAGGCCGTTACGGCGGCTCGAAGGGCGCCGGCGATCCCTGGATGTGGGGCTTTCCCGTACGGACGGCGCGGCGCGTCGGGGAACGCTTCTTAGGTTACAGCAGCCTGCGCGCGCAACCGTTGCTAGAGCTTTGCCGGGAACCGCGTAGCCTGCCGGGTTGCGAGGCCGTGCTGAGCCCCTGGGGGCGCCTGGAAGAGGTGGCGGGGGACCTGAATGTGATTTTCAAAGAACAATCGCAGCTCTACCCGGCGCTTGCTGACCGCCGAGTGGAGGCCCTGCGCTGGCGTTACGCGAACCATCCGAAACGGCGCTATCAATTGCTGCTGCAGGAGTCGCCGCAAGGCGAAGTGAGCGGTTACGCCGTGGTGACGCTCGCGAATATCGCAGGCAAGTCGGTGGCGGTGTTGTGCGACGGGGCAGCCTACGACGAACGCGACGGGGGGTTGCTGCGCGCCGCCTGGCGTTACACGACAGCCTTGCGACGGCAAACACTCGTTTGTGCTCTACCGCCTTGGAGCGCGGCGTTCTCCCGTTACCAAGAGTTTGGCTTTCGCGTGCGTTCGAGCGAGCTCTTGATGGTCGGCCGCTCCTACGATCGAGACTATCCGGCTGAGTTTTGGCGCAGCTCCTGGTACACGACCTTGGGAGACACAGACCTGTGTTGAAATCCAAGTTAGAGCCCTACGAGATTCGAGAGTGGCGCTCCGAGGACCAAAGCAGCTGGCTCGAGTGCCAACGGGCGAGCTTCGGGCACGAGCGCGCCAAGAGCGCCGAGGACTGGGAGTTCCTGATGCATCCCCTGGGGCTTCCTGGCCGTGGCATCGTCGCCACTCTGGAGGAGCGTGTGGTCGCTTCTTATGTCGGCATCCCGACGCGCACCTGGTTTGGCGGCGAGGAACGCATCTGCGTGCAGGCGGTGGACTTGATGCTGCATCCCGATTTACGTCAGGGGCTCGGCGGACAGCGCTTGCATCGGGGAATTGCGGAGAGGTTCTTCGCGCTCTACGGCGACGGTCAAGGCGATCTGATGCACTACGGTTGGCCGATCGCTCCGGCGGCGCGTTTTGGAAGGCGCTTGCTCGCTTATGAGTTCGTGCGCGAAGAGCTGTGTCTTGTCCGGGAGACTTTGCCCAACGTGAGCGCTGACCCCGGTGTGCAGGTCTTGCATGAAGTGGGGCAGGACCTGCGTTGGCTTTGGGATCGTTGTGCGGGGGAGTGGGGCTTGTCGACGATTCGCGATGGGGACTGGGCCCGCAGGCGATTCCTCGAACACCCTTCCGTGGATTACACTTTGCTTGGCGTTCGCGAGGAGGGGATTTTGCGCGGGATGTGCGTCCTGCGCGAAACACCCTGGCATTGGGAAGGAGCCACGGCCCTTTGCGATTGGTTGGTGCCCGCAGACGAACCAGAAGTCGCACGGCGCTTGCAAGCGGCTGCCTTTGGACGCGCAGCGACAATGGGTTCTAAGCGCCTGGTGTGTCTGTTGCCTGAGTCGAGTCGCGCGTTTGCTTTGTTTCAAGAGCACGGCTGGCATGTGCAGTCGACTCCTTATCAGTTGCTGCTGCGCAGCTTCGATCGACGCTTGGACGCCGATTGGGTCCGTCAGCACGCCTGGCTGACCCTGGCCGACTCGGACTTGGCCTGAATTTTGGGGCCGAAAAGGCCCATTCCGGCCGAGCTAGGCCGCTGGCAGCGGCTTGAGGCATCTCGTGTCTAAGTGCTTTATGAACAGTCACTTAGGCCACAATTGGCCTTGAGAGGGCGACTCGCTCTGAAAGGAGAATAGCCTTTTTTAGGCCTTTGGGCGGGGGGGACCTTGATCGAATGGCCACTTCGTGGCCTAACAGGAGTCCCGAAAGGGCCCTAGAGGCCTCCAAGGACCATCGATCCGGCATTGACAGAACACGGGGCCCACCCCGCAAGGATAGGAAGAACGAACTATGAGCGAACACTTTGACAAGCTGATCAGCATCCTCGAGGAAGCCCGCGGTGATGTGGAAAAGGCCGAAGCAGGCAACAAGGCCGCTACTTCTCGCGTGCGCAAGTCCATGCAAGACCTGAAGGCTTCGGCCCAGGACGTGCGTAAGGAAATGCTCGAACTGCGCGACGCAGGCGGCAAGTAGCCCCTACACAACTTGGATACACGAGGCCGCCGTGTCCCAACCGGACTCGGCGGCCTCTTTCATTGGACTGATCGCGGAACCCGTGCCCCCCATTCACATGCAACGCATCCACGCCCTCGTCTCCTTCGCCCTGCTTCTCACTCTGGGGTGGTTTGCCCTTAGCGGCTTTGCCCAAACGGAAGACAAGCAAGAGTCCAACGAGGCCGTCGCTACGGCCCACACGGTCTATCTTGTGCGCCATGCGGAGAAAGCCACGGATGACCCTCGGGACCCGAATCTGTCGGAGCCCGGCGTGGAACGTGCCCAGGAGCTCGCTCACGTCCTGGGTAAGGCCAACGTGACACACTTGTTCTCCACGGCTTACAAGCGCACACGAGCTACCTTAGCGCCCCTGGCGGAGGCCATGGGATTGGAGGTGGACAGCTACAGCCCGCGCGACATGGGCCAGTTGGTGGAGCGCTTGCGGGGGCTTCCTGCGGGGTCCGTGACCGTCGTGGCGGGGCACTCGAATACCACACCAGGGCTGTTCAAAGCTCTCAGCGGTGTCGAAGGGGTGGACCTAGAGCCCAGCCAGTATGGCCCCATGATCCCGGACGACGGTTACGACCGCTTGTTCAGCGTGACGCTGGGAGAAGTGGAAGGCGCCGTGCGCTGCTTGGCGAGCGTGGAATTGCGCTTTGGGAAGCCCTGAAAGTGAAGGAAGCCCTGAAAGCGAAGGAAGCCCTGAAAGCGAAGGAAGCCCTGAAAGCGAAGGAAGCGCTGACTGGGTCGTAGGAAGCCCTGACTGATCGGGGCCCATGGAAACGACCAGCGGTCACGCGCGGTAGACGTCCAGGCGCGGGGAGTCCGCGCCGATGCGTCCCATGCGCCGGGCCTCGCTCTCCAGTCGCTGCACCGCCTGCTCTGCGATCTCATCCAGATGCCGCGTGCTGTCGTTGACGTAGAGTTCAACGTGAGACTCGAGCACGGCATCGCTCTGTTCCTGGGCGTACTTGCGCATGGACACGAGCGCTCGTTGGGGGTGTTCACGCGCGTAGTCGAGGGAGGCTTCGATCGCGCCTTGCACGGCGCTCAAGTTGGTTGAGCCTAATGCTCTCTTCGCGAACAACCCCCCCAGGGGTAAGGGGCACGATGTCTCTGCTTCCCAACGCAAACCCAGATCCTCCACCAGTCGCAGGCCGCGTTCCGCGTAGGTGAAGCGACCCTCGTGGATGCAGATGCCGAGGTCGGCGCGTCCTGCTTCCAGTTCACCCATGATTTGAGAGAAGATCATGGATTGCACTTCGTGCTCTTCGGGATGAAAGAGCCGAAAGAGCAGCTCGGCCGTGGTGTGTCGCCCGGGGCCGAGGACCGTGCGCGCTTGGCCCGGCTCGCGATCCGTGTCGGGGGCCAGTACCAGGGGTCCATTGCCGTAGCCGAGGGCGGCGCCCACGGGCAAGAGTACGCGCTCCTGCCCGAGCTCGAAGGCCGCGGCAAAGCTGCCCTTGGCCACGTCGAAGCGTCCGGCCAGCAGAGCTTCGTTCAAGACCTCAACATCGTGCAACTCGATCTGGAACTCGAGTCCGGGGGTGGCAACGTCTCCGCTGAGCAGTCCATGAAACGCAAAGGTGTCATTGGGACAAGTGCTGATGCCTAGTTGAATGCGTGCGATCACCGCTCCTCCCAGTCCGTGTTGGCGAGGATGGCCTGGGCCCGATCACGGGCGGCCGCAAGGGCTGCGGGAATGCGCCAGGTCGCGGGATCGCGGTCGGCCACTCGGTTGGAAATGCCGCGAATGATGCGCAGGGGTGTTTGCGCTAGGGCGCAGGCCATAGCGACGGCAAAGCCTTCCATGTCCTCGGCCACGGCTTCCCCGAAGAGATCCTGGCGAAAGCGTGATTGCTCTTCCTGTTTGGCTGCGGCGCAGGTGGTGAGCAGGGTGCCCTGTCCGACGCCTTTCGGACAAGCGAGCGGCAAGCTGTCCACCACCGGGTGCTTGGTGGTTCCTGGTGAGCCCGGCCACTGCGGAAAGCCCAGGGCAGGAGGGCCTTCGAAGGCCGTGCCTTCGCCCGCTCCGATGCCGTGCATGGCCACCTCCTCGAACTCGAGTGCTGACCCCACTGGCGCCTGTTCTGTGTCGTAGGCGCCGGCGATCCCCACCAGCAGGACCCGCTTCGGTCGTAGCTGGCCCAACAACTGGGCCGTGCGCGCTGCCGAGGCCACGGGCCCGAAGCCACACAAGGACACCAGGCAAGTTCCGGGGGTGAAGCCCCCCAAGTCCTGCAAGCGTGCGTGTTCGAGTTCTGTGGGTACAAGCAGCAGAGTTGGCGATCCGAGGGAAACAGTCATGGCCAGAGTGTCCGAGGCCGGGGCTTCCATCGCAAGCAGGAATTGCCCGGGGTTTATCTGCTAGGCTGACGCGCTCTCCTGTCCTTCCAATACTCCAGTGCCCTCTCCCAGGCGAATCGATTCCCATGCAGTTGTTTCCTCGATTGCGTTGCGTTAGCGCAGCCTTGTCTTGCACAGCGGTCCTAG
>JBLIMI010000064.1:0-10742 GCA_047638655.1 Minisyncoccia bacterium
GCTGACCCGGATTTTCTCCTCCTTCTGTATTGGGAAATGAGCACGCTCCACCTCCAATAGAGGTGCCCCACGCATTGACACACCACATCTAGCGTGGTTTCCTTGTTTGTCGTGAGAGCTCCACCCCGGGAGCCGTTTCCCACGGCGAATCCCCATGAGATGCCCGCACTGCCAAAAGGACAACGACCGGGTCGTTGATTCTCGCCTGACCAGCGAAGGCGGGGTCATTCGTCGACGTCGGGAGTGCCTGGTGTGCTTTCTACGCTTCACCACCTATGAGCGCATCGAGGAGACCCCCCTGCGAGTGGTCAAGAAGAGCGGAGAGCGCGTTCGCTTTGATCGCGACCGAATCCTCGGGGGCATGCTACGGGCCTGCGAAAAGTTACAGGTGCCCGTGGAACGACTCGAGCAAGTGACCATTGCGATCGAGTCCAAAATTCACGAGGGCTACGACCGCGAAGTGCCCAGCACGGTCATCGGTTCACTGGTGATGGAAGAGTTACGCGCGGTGGATCCAGTGGCCTACGTCCGTTTCGCCAGCGTCTATCGCGAGTTCAGGGACATCAAGCAATTCCTTGACGAGCTGAAGCCCATGATGGAAGGCGCGGCTGATTCCCTGGGCGAGGGTGACCAAGCATGAGTTTGCGTCGTGTTCGCAAGCGCGATGGGCGCGAGGTGCCTTTCGCCAAGGACGTCATCGCAGCAGCGGTGGTGCGCGCGCAAAACGCCGTGGGACAACACGATCCTGTCTTCGCACGGGAAGTCGCGGACCTGGTGGAACTGGCCCTACGTCGGCGCTACGCCTGGCGCGGCAGCGAAGCCACAGCGAGCGCTCCTGTGCTGTTCGAGAACGAGGACGGAGAGACCACTGCGGTGGAGTCCGTTCCGGGCATCGAGGAAATTCAAGACCTGGTCGAGGTGGGCTTGATCGAGCTTGGCCGCGCGGGAGTTGCGAAGGCATACATCTTGTATCGCGACCGTCGCTCGCGCGCCCGTGACGCGTACGAGCACACGGCCGCGGAAGAGTCCGGTGGCGTGCGCCCCACGGGCGTGCAAGTTCGAGAGTCCGAAGGCACCTCGCCCTGGAGCAAAGCGCGCATCGCGGCTGCTCTGGTGCACGAAGCGGAACTCTCCCGGACTCAGGCGGAACAAGTGGCCGCCCGGGTGGAGAGCAGAGTGGTGGCTTCGAGACTGAAACGACTCTCCACGGGTCTGATCCGAGAGTTTGTGGACAACGAACTGGTCTCCATGGGATTGGCGGGAGCGTTGGCGCGGCAAGCGCCCGTCTCTCTGCCGCGCCATGACCTACGCGAGTTGCTCGAGAGCGGGCCTCAGAGTTTGCTTGCTCGCAAGAGCCAATTGGGCCGTCAGGGGACCGTCTCAGCGACGGGAGCCTTGGGCGGGGATGTCATGCGGCGTTACGCCATGGCGGATGTGTTCAGCGAAGGCACCGTGGAACATCACCTCTGTGGTGACTTTCATATCGAGGACCTACGCGCACCCCACCTGTACCTGACTCAATCGATTTCAGCGGACTTGTTGCAAAGGGGCGAGCCTTCATCCCGTGGCGCCTTCGACGCACTGGATGAAATCGCCATGCTCTTCGGTTCGGTCTCCCAGGGGATCGTGTTGGAGAACCCGAGCGCATTGCTCTTGCCCTTGACGCGCAGCCAACGGCCGGAACCCGGCGGGCGCTTGACGCGCTGGTTGCTGGCGCTCAGCGCACTCGCGAAGGGCGCCGCGCGACGAGTGGACTTCGCTGGATTTGGATCAAAAGGGCAAGGCTTGTTGGGCAAGCTGGTGCTGGAACTGGATGGGCTGCGGGAAGATCAAACGAGCCTCGTTTTGCCGCGACTGTTTGTGGAAGGGTCGCAATTGACCCAACTGTTGGCCCAGGACAATTCCTTGAAGGACGCCCTGGACCGTTTGCTCGACTGCGGGCTGTTGCTGCCCACTTGGTCCTCCAGCCAGGAACGTTACCTCGGTCCCGGTGGCTCGCGTAGGTCACGCGAACACGGAGGGATCTGTTGTGGCGGTGCGGTCGCCGTCAACCTGGCGCGCATCGCTCGTCACGCCGGACCCTGGCGCGAGGACTTGATGCTCGAGGCCACGGCCCATCTGGTGGAGCACGCCACCGCGGCGCTCTCGCGCTTGGCGAAATTCCAACGCTCTTCGGGAGCGGTTCGTCCCGGGGCGGATCGCAGTCGGGTGGCCTACGCCCTAGTCCCCGTGGGCTTGCGCGAAGCGCTGCGCCAACTCGGTGATGGCGAACTACGAGCCGAACAAGGCTCGCGGGTCCTGGGCTTGCTCTCGGACGCCGCTCGTCGCTTCGCCAGCGCACAAGGACTCACCGTTCACCTCAGCGCTCACTACGGCCAGGAAGCGGCGGCGCGCTTTGCCGTCTGCGATGGCAGCGCCACCCGTGTGCACCAGGGAACTCTCTTCGCCGAGGTGAATGAGGGCGCGGAAGCGCTCATGCTTCCGACCCGTCCCTACAGCACAGGGTTCGATTTGGGCGTACTGCCCGGTCAGTGTCCCGGTGAGACCAGCGCGCAACTTTTGGCCACGGTTCCCGCGGGCAGCTGGCGCGCACCGTCTCGTCTCCAGCAAAATGCTCCCGTGCGTGCGCAACTCGCTGCTTGGCAGAGTTTTGAACAGTCCCGGGCCAGCTTCCGTGAACGCCACTCTCGGGCCACCAGTGCTCCACAGCGCCCCACCTTCTTCCAGTCCGGAGACTCCCTTGAGGAGTCTCCTTCCGTCGTCATCTGATCCTCGACTCCATGCGCCTGAAACGCCTCGAACTCCTCGGTTTCAAGTCCTTCGCGGACCTGACCACATTTGAATTCGGCGACGACACCTTGACCGGCATCGTCGGCCCGAACGGTTGTGGCAAGAGCAACGTTGTGGACGCCATGCGCTGGGTGCTTGGCGAGCAACGGGCCAAGTCCATGCGTGGCAAGGACATGACCGACGTCATCTTTAAGGGATGTGCGAGCCGTCCGGGCATGGGGGTGGCAGAGTGCACGATCGTGCTCGACAATTCCGGTGGCACGATTGAGACGCACGGCGCGGAGATTTCCATCACCCGGCGCGTGTTCAAGAGCGGTGAGGGCGAGTACCGCATCGACGGCCAGAAGGTGCGCTTGAAGGACATCAAGGAGATGCTCTTCGACACGGGACTTGGAAGCCGCGGCTACTCGGTCCTCGAACAGGGGCGCATCGATGCGGTGTTGTCTGCCAACGCCATCGACCGCCGGCGCATTTTCGAAGAAGCGGCGGGCATCAGCCGTTACCGCCAGCGCAAACACGAGACGGAATTGCGTCTGGCCCGCGTCCACCAGGATCTGGAGCGCATCGAAGACGTGACTGGCGAGTTGCGCACTCGCGTTCGCTCCCTGAAGATTCAGGCCGGCAAGGCAGAGCGCTACGTGGAAGCACGAGGCGAGTGGGAAGGCAAGAAAACGCGCCTAGTGAAGCACCAGTTGCATCGCTTGGGCAGTGAGTTTCAGCTCTGCTTGGACGAGATCGGTGCCCTTGAACAAGCCCTTGAAGCCAAGCGCCTGGAACGTGAGGGCTTTGGCGAGACCATCGGGGACCTGGAACAAGAACGCTCGCAACTGACCGAGCACCTGGACGGCAGCACGGAGATCCTCTCCAATCTGGAAGGAGACGCCCGGGCCCTGGATGAACGCCGCACGCAATTGCTCGAACGAGTTCGCAGTTGGCAACACATCGCGACCGAAGAGGCGCAGCGAGTCGAAGACCTCAGCTCTCAACTGAGCGAGCGTTCCTCGGAACTCGAGGTGCTCGAAGAGCAGCGCGTGGCCCTCGGCGGTGAAGCCGAAGCGGTACGCACGGAAGCACAACGGCGTCGATCCCAGCGCGACGTCTGGTTCGGCGAGTTCGCGGAATTTCGACGCGCTGCCGGAGAGCAGAACGGTCTCGTGTTGCGGGAGCTCCACGCCAAGACCAACGCCCAGAACACGCTGCGCCACTTGGAAGACGCTCAGGGCCCAGCGGGGGAACGCGCCGAGCGCATCGCGAGTCGCTTGCAAGGCGCGGTGTCGCAACTGGGTCAAGTCCAAACGGAAGAAGAGCAAGCGCGAGGCGTGATCGACGCCGCTCAGCTGGCCTTTGTGGAATCCGAGAGCGCTCGCGATGACTTGCAAACCAAGTTGAACGTCGTGCAAGAGGACTTGCAGGGGATCCAGAGCCAGCGCTCCGAGCTTGAACTTGACATCGCTCGACGTACCAGTCACATCGAGTCTCTGCTCGACCGCGAGCGCGAATTGGCGGACCTGGGCGCCGGCGCCAAGGCGGTGCTTGCCGCGGCCTCTAATGCAGACGGAGACTTTGGCGAAAGCGATTTCGCCGGCTTGATCGCGGACCATCTCTCGATCAGCACCGAGTACGCCCGGGCCCTGGACGCCGTTCTCGGCGAACGCTCGGCTGCGCTCGTCTTGCGTGACGCGAGGGGCGCCCAACGCGTGGCGGACTGGCTCACTGAACGAGCGGAGGGTCAAGCAGCACTCTCCGTGGTGGGTGGACTGGGCCAGGAAATTGCGGCGAGTGCGCTGCAAACGGATGGTATCGACTCCACTGCCGTGCTCGGTTCCCTGCGCGAGCGCATCCAGTGCAGTGATGAGTTTGCTGCCGTGGCCGACTCCCTCTGCGGAAACGTCTGGCTGGTGCGCGACCTGAAAACAGCCCTGGCTCTGGTACGTTCCACTCCCGGTGTGCGCTGCGTCACCCCGCGGGGTGAGTTGGTGGATGGGGCTGGCTTGGTGGCGGGGGAGCGCACCCTGGCCCAGGGTGCGATCGGTCGCCGCTCCAGCGCGGCCGAGTTGCAGGCGGAAGTCAGTCAACTGACGCAAGAGCTGGATGCCGTGAGCGTGCAACTCGAAGCGATCACAGCCAACCGTCGCGAATTGCAACTCGAACTGCACGAAGCCGTGGAGCGCGCTAGCGCGTGTCGCCACGATGTTTCAGATGCGGCAGGTAAGTTGGCCACCTGCGAGGCTCGCGTGCGCGACTTGCAGGCTTCCCGGGAGCTTTCGCGTCGGGAGAACGAGAGTGTCCAGGCGGAAGTCGTGCAGTTGGCGGCAGACCTGGTGTTGGCGCGCACGGTGCTGCAGGAGTCGGAAGCCTCCCACTCGCGCGAATCCAGCATCCACGAAGAGATGGAAGCCAAGCGCGGACGACTCGAGCAGGAGCGCGAGGAACTGACTCGCGCCGAGGGCGAATCTCAAGTGGACCTGACCCGTGTCGAGCAACAGATCGAAGGTCTCGTCAGCCGCATCGCGGATCTAAAGCGCGGCATTGATGAGAGTCACGGTGAAGTGGAGCGCGCCAAGCGCCTCTCGGAAGAAGCGGGCGAGAGCGCCAACATGGGCTCCGATGAGAGCAGCGAGCTCGCGAAGAAAACAGAAACTCTGCGCACCGAACGGGACTCCGTGGCGGTTGAAGTAGCCGACTTGAAAACCCGCTCCGCGAAGGCGGAGGAAGGGCTAGAAGAACGCCGCCGAGAGCGTGACGAGGCCACTCGCCTGCTCGAAGGACGCGCCACAGACCTCTCCAAATTGCGCCTGGATGAGCAACGCATTTCCCTGGCCCAGGACGAGATCGCTCGACGGGCCGAGGAGGAGTTGAAGCTCGAGGTGGCGGACCTGCTGCACGAGTTTGAACCGGAGGAGGACCTGTCGAACTCCGCCGCCGTGGACTTCCTCGACAAGGATGTGCGCGAGATCAAGTTACGTCTCGACCGCATGGGCCCGGTCAACATGGAAGCCTTGGGCGAATTGGACGAAGTCTCCACCCGCCTCGACTTCCTCGACTCGCAGATTGGCGATCTGACCAACGCACGCAAGGTCCTGAACGACACCCTCAAGAAAATCGAGGAGGAGAGCGAACGTCTGTTCGTGGAGACCTTTAATGAGGTTCGAGTCAACTTCCAACGCATCTTCCGCCAGTTGTTTGGCGGCGGCAAGGCCGACGTGCGGCTTGCTGAAGGAGAACCCGTCCTGGAGGCAGGTGTGGAAATTAGCGCCCGTCCCCCCGGTCGTGAAATGCTTCCCATTGGCCTTCTCTCTGGCGGGCAGCGGACGATGACTGCCCTGGCTCTACTGTTCGCTGTCTTCGAGGCGCGACCGAGCCCGTTCTGTGTGTTGGACGAAGTGGACGCGGCCCTCGACGATGCGAACATCCAGCGCTTCCTCTTGATGTTGGACCAGTTCCGTCAAACGACCCAGTTCGTCGTGGTGACCCACAACAAGGGAACCATGGCCCGCTGTGAAGGTCTCTACGGTGTGACGATGCAAACCAAGGGAGTCTCACGTCAGGTCTCCGTGCAACTCGACGAGGTGGACGAGTTCGTCCCCGAAGTCCAGGGCAAAGCGGGCCCGGCGGCCAACAGCGACCGCGATCTCCCCAGCCTCGATGCGGACACGGGGGAACCGATCAAGGAGATCTTTCCGGCCAACGGCGTTCAAGCGCCGGAAGCGGTAGAGGAAGGGACGACGGCTTAGGTTGCTTGAGCGGGGAGGCCAGGCTTGGTCCCTCGCAAGCGCCCGATCAAAATGCGGTTCATGGGCGTGATGCATTCGGGCACGGAGGACCAGCGCACGTGCAGGCCGGATGCCTCCAAGCGGTAGGTGCGATCGATGTCGATGGCGAGATCGTGGCCAAGTTCGCGCGCGACGGGAGCGCTGGAGGTGGAGCGGGCCTTGGAGCGGCAGCAGGGCATGACCGCAATCGGGCCGCCTTGGTGCTGCGCCAACTCGATGCAAGTGTCCGTTCGGTGACCGCAGGCGTGCACGGAAACAATCGTGCAACCGGAAGGCAGCGTGTGTTCGAGCCCATCAATTTTGCGGTCGAGCCATTCGATCTTGCCGGTGGTCCAGGGACCCACCTCAGCGGCGGCTTCCAAAACCTTGGCGCGGCTTTCCGGCGGGCGGTGATCCACCAGCAAGACGCGTTCGACCTCTCGCTCGTAGAGGGCGAAGAGCACGCCCACGAGCCCATGGCCTGCGCATAAGTCGGCCACCACGGGCCCACGCACTTCACGGCGCACGGCGGCGAAGAATTCGAATGACTCCAGCACCTCTTTCATGGGCACCGCGCGGCGGCTAGCCAAGGCGCGGGCGAAGCGATGAGCCAGGCTGTCGCCCTCAAAGTAGCGAGCGGAGCGCGAGTCGATGTACCCCTTGTGCCCGAGGCAGCGCGCGCCCTCGGGAGAGTTGATGTGGGTCAGTAAGCGGAAGCGGGTCATTGGGGCCCAGACTCTACACCCCACAGGGAGCGAATCGCGTGCGCCGGATTTGGGAAGACTTGAACTATCCCGTAGCTGCGGCTTTTTTTCGTGGCCGAGGAGCCGGAGTGAACGAACAATCGAAGCCATGACATCGGAACTATGTTGCTATAGACGTCTCTCCCAGGCTCTTCGCTTCTTCCTCGCGGCCCTCTTCTTGGCGGGCCTCGGCGCCTGCACCAGCGCGCCGCAGGTCCCGGACGGTGAGCCCGCGCGCCCCCTGCGCCCGGACACCCTGGAGCACAACGGTTGGGATCGGGATTGCGATCTGGTGCACGTGCACCTGGACCTGAGCATCGATCACGAAGCGGAAGAGGTGCGGGGCACTTGCACCCAAACCCTGCGCGGGATTCGCAGTTCGGTGGACGAGATTGTGCTGCATGGCGTGGATCTCGAAATCGAATCCATGCAAGACGGGGAAGGGCGTCAGTTGCAGTACACGGTCGATGCACCACGGCTCGTGGTGACGTTGGCGGAGCCCTTGACCGCCGGTCAGGAGCAGTCGATCGCCGTCAAGTACTCCGCACAACCGGACCGTGGTTTGTACTTTCGCGAGAGCTCCAAGGACTTTGATGGAGCGGCGCCGCAGGTCTGGTCCCAGGGCCAAGCGGAGGATCACCGCTACTGGATTCCCATGTGGGACTACCCCAACGATCGGGCTTCGTTCTCGGCGACTCTGCGCGCCAGCGACGGACTGGTCGCGCTCTCCAATGGCAACTTGCTGGGTGTGGAGGAGCAAGCGGACGGTTCACGCATCTATCGCTGGGACCTGCCGCAATCGATCCCCACGTACTTGTTCGCCGTGGCACTGGGACGCTGGGAGAAATACAGCGACGAGTGGCAGGGCATTCCCGTGGAGTACTGGGTGGGGCCCGGCACCGGAGAAGAAAAGGCGCGTCGTGCGTTCGGGGAGACCCCAGCCATGCTGGAGTACTTTGGCGACCTGCTGGGCACGCCTTACCCCTATGAAAAGTACGCCCAGGTGGCGGTCGATCACTTTGTGGCGGGCGGCATGGAGAACGCGACCCTCACCATCCAGAACGATTACGTGATCTGCAGCGCGGCGCAAGCTGAGGAACTCGATGGAGAGGCGCGCTTGCTGGTGGCCCACGAATTGGCGCACCAATGGTTTGGCGACTTGGTGACGTGCTTTGGATGGAGCCACTTGTGGCTGAACGAGGCTTGGGCTTCCTACCTGGAGGTGCTCTTCGAAGGCCACGTGTTGGGGGAGCAGACCATGGCTTTGCGGCTGGAGCGCTACCGTGAGTCGTACTTGCGCCGGGGAGAACGCACGCGCAAGCCATTGAGCGAGGACTGGCGCACGCAACTCACGGACGAGCGCTGTTCCCACGAATACGTGAAGGGCCCTTGGGTCTTGGCCATGCTGGAGCGCGAGGTGGGCAGCGCGGACTTTTGGCGCGGCGTTCAACTGTACCTGGAACGGCACGCGGATCAGTTGGTGACCACGGGCGACTTCGCACGGGCCATCTTCGACAGCAGTGGACACAACGTGGAAGGCTTCCTGGAGCAGTGGGTCAAGGCCGGCGGACACCCAGAGTACCTCGTTCAGATCCAGCAGCGCGACGGAGACACCTTGCTCGTGCGTGTGCAACAGACCCAGCGCACCTCGGAGTTGGTGCCGCTGTTTGACGTGGGCGTGGAAGTAGAAATCGCTGATGACCGTGGAGCCGTGCGCGAAACCCTCTACGTACGCAACGCGGATGAAACCTTTGAACTGGCTTATGTGGGCCGCCTGCGCGACTTCCAATTCGATGCGGGAGCAAACGTTCTGTGTGAACTGCAACTCGAGAAGCCGCTGGAGATGTGGATCGAGCAAGCCAGCAGCCCATCGGCGGCACAGCGCTGGCGCGCGTTGCCAGCCCTCGAACGGGCCCGGGATCAGGGCCGTGGCCAAGACCAAGCACGCAGCCGAGAGCAGGCACTCCAGGCCCTGATGAAAATCAGTCGCAAAGACGGCGAGGTGTTCCTCAGGCGTAAGGCGAACACGGGTTTCGCTCAACCGCGCTTTGTGCCCTTCTTGCTGGAGCGGTTGCACGCGGAACAAGATCTCCTGGCGCGCGTGGAGTTGCTCGAAATCCTGTCCCACAGACACGTGTCGAAGGCGACCCTCGAAGGCATCCGTGAGAGCTTCGAAGGGCACGACACAAAACGCGTGACGCGTGCGCTGAAGTCCATGGAAGAACGCCTGCAGCGGGACAAGACTCACCCATGAAAGTCACCCCGCGGGAACTGAAGGCCCTGCAGAGGCGCGATCCCGCCCTGGGCAAGTTGCTCAAACGAGTGCCGGCCTTCCCCAATTTCCCGGCGGAGGGGGGGCAGAGCCAGTTCACCCACTACGAAGCCTTGGCCCGTTCGATCACCTACCAACAGGTCTCCACCTCGGCGGCGGCCACCATCTGGAAGCGCGCCTCGCGGCTGGGAAATTCCCGAGGGTTCCCCAAGACGCACGAGGTGCTCGCCATGAGCATGGAAGAGATGCGCGCCCCGGGACTGTCGCGCAACAAGGTGCTGGCCATCAAGGACTTGGCCGATCATTGCGAGGACGGTCGGCTGTCTTTGCGCAGCGTGGCGCGACGATCCGATGCAGAAGTGATCGAGGAGCTCGTTCGCGTGCGAGGCATTGGCGAATGGACCGCGCAGATGTTTCTACTCTTCAAACTCGGCCGACTCGACATCATGGCTCCGGGAGACATGGCTTTACAGGAAGGCATGCGCCGCATGGACTCCCTGAAAGACCGGCCGAAGCCCCGGGAATTGGCGTTGCGCGCTGAAGTCTGGGCTCCCCTGCGAAGTGTGGCCAGTTGGGTGCTGTGGCGGTCGCTCGATTTGGATTAGGCTGTCGCGCAGCATGGGAATGTGGAACAAGATCAAGCAGCTGTTCGCTGCGGCGCGGGACCTGGCGCGCTCGACTGCGGAGCATGAATTGCTCATGAACGCTGCGGCCTCAGCATTCTTTCTCTTCCTCTCTATCCCACCTGCGTTGCTGTCCCTGGTCTCGTCGGTGTCGCTCGTTCCTGTGGGGCGTTGGACCGAGTCCACCACGCTCAAACTCTTCTCCTGGGCCGAGACTGGCCTGGCCTGGCTCTTTCCCGAAGTGGTCGTGAACTACGTCAGCTTGGGAATGCGAATCCGATTGCAACCGAGCTTGGGCAAGCTTGAAGGGATGAGCCCGGACCGGGTGCTGGAGTTGATTCGGGATCTCATCTCGACTACGTTGCCCCCGGAACTCGCGCAGGCTGTGATGGGCATCGTCTCGGACATCCTCGGCAATCCCCGACAGGGTTTGCTGACGGTCAGTTTTGTCACGATCCTGTGGTCGGCAGCAGGCGCGACCCGTTCGTCCATGCGCGCTCTGGCTTCGATCTACGAAGTGGACTCTCGCTCGATCTTCACACGCAATCTAGTCTCGCTTGGA
>JBLIMI010000065.1:0-10431 GCA_047638655.1 Minisyncoccia bacterium
CGGTCGGTTTTGCGGCGCGCGCCATGGAAGCTGGCCTCCAGCTCAACCTCTCCAACCGTGACTTCGAAACCACGAGCTCATCTTGGTCCCGCGGATCGATTCTCATCCGGCGCGGGGAACAAGCCTTTGATGTGGAGGAAGTCGAGCGACGCATTCATAAAGCAGCCGTGACCGCCAATGCCGCCGTCCATCGCATTCTATCTGGCCGAGCTCCCGGTGAAGGACCCGACCTCGGGGGTGGACACTTCCAACTGCTGTCTCGCCCGCGCATCGCACTCGTGGCCAATTCCCCCGTGCGTTCGGATGCCTATGGTCACCTATGGCACCATCTAGATGTGCGCCTAGGTGTTCCTTTCACCATCATCGATGCTCAGCAATTCGGGCGCGTAGATCTTCGCCGCTACAACGTCTTGATCCTCCCCCCCGGGTTGGGGTCGATCCTTGCGGATAACAAGTCAGCGCTCGAGACTTGGGTGCGAGGGGGCGGAACCTTGGTCGCCACCGACTCTTCGGCCTCGGCACTGACCTCGGGATCAACGGGGATTTCCTCGGTCAGCCTACGACGGGACGTGCTCGAGGAGTTGGATGTCTACGAGCGCGCGGTGGCTCGGGAACGTGCTGCGCGCAGCGTCGATGTCGATGAGGCGTTGGTCTGGGAAGGCACCAAGGCCAAAGTCGAGACCGAGGCCAAGGATGCTGAGGAGAAGGAGGAGTCTTCAGGCGCCGAGGAGGAGTCCGATACTCCCATCAAAGAGCTCGATGCCTGGATGCGACGCTTCGCTCCATCCGGCGCCAATTTGCTGGCGCATGTGGACACCGATCACTGGCTCACTGCTGGTTGCACGGAAACGCTTCCCGTTGGGTACAGCGGAAGCCGGGTGTTCCTCACCAAAGGACGGGCGCAAACGCCGGTCCGCTTTGCCCCCGCAGCCGACTTGCGCCTAGCGGGACTACTCTGGCCTGAAGCGCGGGAACGTATCGCGGACAGCGCCTACCTCACTCGCGAGTCCAAGGGCAACGGCCAGATCATCCTGTTCGCCGGGATCCCGGCTCTTCGCGGCTACCACCTCTCCACGGGTCGTCTGTTTGCCAACGCAGTGATTTACGGTCCAGGCCTCGGAGCCGGTCAACCGATCGGTTGGTAACCTAAGCAACAGATGGCGATCGACCCCTCCAACCCCCCCACTCTCCGGGAACGCCTCAAGCGTCCTGTATTCCTAGCCTACGCGCTGTTTCTCCTGGCCCTAGCGCAACAGGCGTGGAGCGCACCCGAATGGAGTTGGGACCTACTCGGATACATGGGCTCGCTAGAGGAAATGCGCGGCGCCAGCCCTGCAGAAATTCACGAGACGGTGTTCTCCGAACTCGATCGGGTAGCTCCAGAGGAGGTCGCCCGCGACCTGCGGCACGCCATCGACTACCGCACACAACTCAGCACTGACGCCGAGGCCTTTCACGCACAGTTGCGTTTCTACCGTGGCCGTGTCGTTTTCTTGGGCCTACTCGCCGGCTTCGAGAGTCTCGGTCTGCCTCCCATTCGGGCCGCTTTCCTGATTTCCATTCTATCGGGAATCGCGTTTGGTCTCTTGCTCGCCCTGATGTTGATGCGCCTCGCGCCCGCGAGCCTGGGGGTCCTTGCGGCTTTCATCGCCATGAAGGTCAGTGGCGCTCCGAGCGTCATGGCCATGGCGACGCCGGACATGTTGGCCGCCGCTCTGATTCTGGGCGGTGTGCTGGCTTTGATGGAGGGCTGCAGGTGGTGGGTCGCCACGCTGCTGTTCTTGCTCGCACTCGGCACGCGCACAGACCACATCTTGCTCGTGGGGCCCCTGTTGCTTTGGTCAGCATGGGGTTCCGCTCAGGCGGGATTCCGCGCCGGAAGGATGCAGCTTGGCGCATCACTTGCCCTGTGCGCTGCCATCTTCTTGTTCTGTACTGCGGGACGGAACACCTATGGCTGGTGGACCGTATTCCAGCACACCTTTGTGGAGTACATGGCGTTTCCCGAGCTACAGACACCCGGCATAGACCTCGGCTTCGCCCTCAAGCGCAGCCTGCAGTCCTTGCCCATGTTCAAGGCACTCGAACCGCTGCTCTTCAGCCTAGTGGGCCTCGCCAGCATTGCGCTTGGTTGGCGCATCGATCGGCTTCGGAGCCGCTGGACCAGCCTGGGAGCGCTGGCAATGTTCGCAGCCTTAGCCCATTTCGCCCTCTTCCCCGCGCTTTGGCCACGCCTGATGCTCCCTTACTGGATCCTCGGCTGGGTCGGGTTGGTCGGCGCTTGGTGCGAATCCCGTCGCCTGGCGGTGGCGGGTAGCTAGGATCGCGAAACCAAGGCCCGACTTAGCTCATTTCCGCCCAAGCTTCGCCGTAGTCGTGGGTGATTTCCTCGCCCTTCTTGATGCCCCGCAGAGCGATCAGGCGCTCGCCATCAAAATTGGCATTGGGAGTGCCGCTGTGGTTCACGAAGCGGGTCTCGTTGTTGCCGTCGATGCCGTACTCGTGGTCGTGCTCCTCGTCAAAAATCCAAAGCACGTGATCGCCATCGAAGTCATCCTCGGTCTCAATGCGCTTGCCTTCGTAGTAGCCAATCGTCTGGCCCTTACGCATGGACTTGGCGGAGAATAGGCCCAACCCGTGGATCAGGCTCTCCTGAACCAGGACCCGCTCATTGTCGAACAAGGGCATGCTGGGTTTCTTCTTTCTCGCCTTGCCGGGGGCGGGCTTTTTGGGGGTGATATTCTTAGGCATGGTGCTGATTGTCCGAAGTTGTCTGCTGAAAGGCGGAGAGTCTGTCATCGGCAAGTGAAGGTTGGAAGCCGCAGCCCATGACAATCTGACTGTTTTCATTCCCGGCAATGGTCTACATTTATCCTTCATGAAGCTCTACCACACGATGATACGGGTCAAGAACCTGGAAGAGACCTTGGAGTTCTACACGGGCTTTCTTGGTCTCAAGGAATCTCGCCGACACGTACTCGGTGACGAAGCAACTCTCGTCTTCTTGACCGACGAATCGGAGAGTTACTACATCGAGCTGACCTACAACCACGACGGTAGGGACTATGAGTTGGGCAACCAATTTGGGCACCTAGCCCTCTTGGTGGACGACTTGACCCCGATCAAGGCCGAAGTTGAGCGACGCGGCTGGTGGTCCCGGGAGAGCAAGCCAGAGGCAGGCTCGAAGTACATCTTCGTGCGCGACCCCAACGGCTACGACATCGAGATCCTGCAGTCTCGCTAGCTGCGGGACTGGGGTCTTGAGCGCGTGATCAGGTTGCGCCACCAGCGTCGGGGCAATAGCTTGAAGACACTGCGCAAGGGCCATGACAATTGCCAGGGAAAGCTGATGACCGAGTTGCGGCGCTCCAGACCCGCCACGCAGACCTTGGCGGCTCGCTCGACCTCCCAGAAAAAGGGCATCGGCGATGCGTTCGAGTCCGTCATCTCGGAACGCACGAATCCAGGCTGAATGTCCGCCACTTCGAGCCCTGTGCCCGCGAGATCTAGCTCCATCGTCTCCAGAAACGTCTGAAGGCCTGCCTTGGTGGCGCAGTAAGCGCCGGATCCGGGCATGGCCCGCAAACCGGCCAGACTAGAGATCGCCGCCAGGGTTCCTCGGCCCCTGGGAAGCATCAATTCCTTGGCCTCGATCAAGGTCGAGATGGCCGCCGTGAAGTTGACCGCGATCACGTTCTCCGCTTCCCCCCAGGTCATGGAGTCCTCGGGTCCGGTGCTGGCCACTCCCGCGTTGGCGATCACGATGTCGAACCCGCCCACGGCACGATCCTGCTCGCCCATGACCCTGTGAACCGCCTGGGAGTCTCGGACATCGAGCAAGCAAGCGTCGGCCTTTCCTCCGCTCGCCCGAATCTCCTCCACGAGCGAGTTGAGCTTCTCTTGACGCCGCGCGGCCCCCACCACATGAGTCCCTCGTTTGGCAAGCTCGAGGCAAAGGGCACGACCAATTCCACTCGAAGCCCCGGTTACAAAGGCGGTTCCGAAAACCGGACGCCCGCTCACTTGGAGTCCTGCTTCAAACGTGTTCTCCACAATTCCAGCCGGACCTCCAAGTCCTCTGGTGCGGATGTCGCGGGCCAGACCCCGTAGAAATCGATCAGCTTTTGCACGGCTTGCCTGGTCCGGTCATCCCCTGCACCGCGGCGATCGGTTTGGAGCCCAATGACTGCCAGTAAAGAGCTTTCGGCTTCGAACCAGCGTCCGGCTTTCTGTGCGACCGTGGCCAGGACGGAAAGCGCCTGGGGCTCGACGGCGGCGTAGCGCTCCTCGTTTCGCGCCAACGTGAGGGCTTCGCCTGCGACTCGTTCCGCTTCTTCCAAGCGATCCAGGTCGATCAGCGCGCGGGCGTGATTCAACTTGAACTGCGGCAAGTAGGGCGACCCCGAATCGCCGGATTCCTGGCCGCGTTCGGCCGCGATGCGTTGCATTTTCTCCGCATCCTCGAAGCGTTCGAGCAGGGTCAGAACCGTCCCCGCGTTGTTGTGGTAGATCAACACGTTGGGGTGGCTCGGTCCGAGAGCCTTGGTCGCACCGGCAATAGCTTCAAGGTAGAGCCCCAGTGCCGCCTCGTTGTCTCCAAGCCGCTTCTGTAGGCCCGCTTGATTGTTGAGCAGGAGCAGAGTCTCCGGGTGAGCTGACCCCAGTCGCTCACGGCGACCGGCAAGTGCTTCGGCGTAGTAATTTTGCGCCCGCTCGTACTCCCCCATCAACTTCATCACCAGTCCCAAGTTGGCCAGAGAGCGCAGTGTGTCTGGATGCGCATCCCCCAAGATTCGGCGGCGACCTTCGAGAGCCACAAGAATGGATTGCCCCGCTTCCTCGTAGCGCTTCATCTGCTTCAGCAGATAGCCCATGTTGTGGTACGCCGAAAGCGTTTGCTCGTGGTCTTCCCCGAGTGCCTCGCGACTACCCGACAGCGCTTCTTCGTAGAACGGAAGAGCTTCCTCCTCCCGCCCTAGCGCAGAGTAGAGAGCACCCAAGTTGCTGATGGTGCCAATCGTGTCCGCATGCTTTTCACCCAGCACCTCACGACGGGATGCGAGCGTTTGTTTGTAGAGCGTCTCTGCCTCCTGCGTGCGGTTGAGCACTTTGCAAATCAAGGCCAAGTTGTTTTCGAACGCCAGGGTGAGCTCATCTTCACGACCCAGGGTTGCAAGCGCAGATTCATAGGAGGCTCGCAGATACGGCTCTGCTTCTTGGGGCTTGCCGAGTGCCTGCAAGAGTGAGCCCAACTCATTGCGGGCACGCAGCGTGTTGCGGTGCTGCGGGCCCAGTTTTCCGGCGTACAACTCGAGCACCCGTTCGAACTGCACCAGCGCTGCGTCATAAAGTCCCAAGTCTTGATAAATCGACGCGCTACTTTGACGCAGTTGCGCTTCCACCAAGGGCTGGTCCGCAAACTCCTCTCCAATCGTGTCCACCGCATTACCGAGGATTGATTGATCGAGAATGCCCAGGGCCACGTCAGTTGGATTGAGGCTGGAGAGCCAGCCATCGATGGCGACGCGGGCGGCCTGAGCTTCAGCGGGTCCCAACTCCAGCCCGGCCAGGTGTTGCTCGAAAGACGACCGATGGGTTGCAAACAAAGACAGCCCCATCGTGTGGGCGTCGATGTTGCTCAACATCGATGCCTGGTAGTGGGTCACGCGCTCTAGCTCCTCGCTCCGTTGCTGAGCCTCCTGTTGTGCGACCTCTGCCTCTTCCGTACGTGACTGCAGGTCCTTGTTCGACTGCAACAACTGAGCGCTCTGGGTCTCGAGCACGGCGTTCTTGCGTGAAATCATGGCCAGTCCAGTTCCAAGCGTCAGCACCAAGGTGGCGGCCAAACCGGCGATCACCGGGTTTCGTTGGACCCACTTGCGCAACTCAGCCCAGGTCCCTGTAGCGTGCGCCTGCACGACCCGGCCTTCAAGGTAAGCCCGCAAATCGTCGGCGAACTCGACCATCGTTGGGTAACGCTGGCCGGGGTCGGCCTCGGTGGCGCGTTCGCATATGGCGCAGAGTTCGGCGGGTGTCGCGGGCGAAAGTTCACGTACAGATGCAGGTGCCGCGGCCAGAGCTTGGGCTACCCGTACGAATCCCGGGCCCGGTGTCGGCTTGCCGTGGGGTGGCTGCCCCGTCAACAACTCGAAGAGGATGGCCCCCATGGCGAAGATGTCCGACGAAGGACCGACGCGACTGCGTTGACCGGCGGCCTGCTCGGGGGACATGTACTCCGGTGTGCCAAGGACATCGCCATCACGGGTTTGGTAGGCCTGCGTTGGGGTGTCGCTGTGGGCTTCGCTTGATCGCTGGGAAGGAGTCGTTTCCGGCTCGGGTTTCTTGAAGTCGCGCGCCAATCCCCAGTCCATCACGTAGACCTCGCCAAAGCTCCCCACCATCAAGTTGGCTGGCTTGAGGTCGCGATGCACAATGCCTTTGTCATGTGCAAAGCCGACGGCTTCGCACACCTGCTGCAAGACGGACAGCGCACGTTGCTGGTTCCAACCATCCTGGCTCAAACGAGCCAGTTCAATGACTTCGCGGAAGGTTCGCCCCTCCACCAATTTCATCGTGAAGAAGGGCTGTCCGTCGGGGTCTTCTCCAATTTCGTGCACGGGCACGATGTTGGGGTGTTGCAATCGGCCAGTGATGCGCGCTTCTTCGAGGAAACGTGCCTCTGCCCGCGTTGACGACTCGCCGTCGTCGGGCTTGAGGAAGGACTGCTTGCGCGGCCGCATGACCTTCATGGCGAGGTCCCGCCCGAAGTCTTCGTCTCGGATACGGAGGATCAAGCCCATGCCACCACGGCCGATCTCCTCTTGTCGGGTGTACCGATCCCAAGAGAGGCCGGCGGCAGTATTGAGCGACTCGAAGTGCTGCGCTGGAACACTTGGAGCTGTCTGCAAGGCCGCCAATGCCTTGCCGGCACGTTCCCAGGCGCGCTGCCTGAGCCGGAGTTCATCAGCTAGTTCCGGATGATTGGTACACAGGTTCTCCAAACTTCCGCGGTCACCGCGCCGTTTCTGCTCGAGGTACTTCTCGAACAGCGCTTCTGCTCGACTCGGGGGGCTGGAGGGCTTGGGGTCCATTGTGTTTCGTTCGCGGATCAGTTCGTCTTGCGAGCTTCGGCCAGGCGTTGTAATTCCTCCAGCCCGCGTTCGAAGCGTTTGCGCACTGCCGATTCAGAAATGCCGTGCTGCTCCGCCAGTAGCGAGAAACTCTCTCCGCACAAGCGAGCACGAACGATGACCGCGAGGTCGGCTTCCAATTCCTCGATCATCTCCTGCAGCCAGGCCAATTCGTCTTCGAGGGTCACCGCCCCCAGGGAACGGTCCATGGACTCAGCCCGCGTGATGGCTTCCATTTGCCCACAAACGGACTCCCCCTGAAATTGCCCGGCATCACTGCCCCGGCGCAGGACGATCCAACGTGCATGTTGAAAGAGCAGGCGCCTCGCATCGGACAGTTCGGCACCCTCCCGCAAGCGCACCAAGGAACCCAGAAAACTCGCGAGGCTCTCCTGTGCCACGTCCGTCACGGGCAAGAATCGCTGCAAGCGTGTCCCCATCTGCCCGCTCAGCCACGCCATGAGTTGCGGCGCCAATTGCAGGATCAACTCATCCGCAGCCGTCTCATCTCCGTTGCGGGCACGTTCTATCAAGGCCTGTTCGATCGAGACCGACCCCTCGTGGGGAATGGACATACCCATGCTGTATTCCGGGACAAAGAATGAAGACGTGTCGTGGTCGCGTTGGCGGCCGGGAAGGGCCTCCAGGATAGATCTTCCGACCAATCCTGACCAGTTGCGGAGTCCCCGCAAGAAATCTGAGAAGTCGTTCCAAGTCCGAAGGCCGCGTGCTCTGGGGTGTCGGAGGCGTCAAGGAAGCCGATTCCGGCACCCGCCTCTCAACACTTACCTCAGAACGAAAAGGACCACTCCCATGAAATTCACCTCCAAAGTCGCTGCCTTCATCGCAGCACTCCTCTTTGCCGGCCTCGCAGCCGCTCCCGCCAGCGCTGGGGAAGAAGGCGGCTATGTCTACAACCACGGCGAAGCACGCTTCCAGGCCAACGTCTACAACTTCATTCGCCACTTCAATTACGACCAGTACCTCTGGTGCCAGAGCTACATGTTCAACACGTCCAACACCAACTATGTGGACAACATGGATTTTGCGTACTACAGCGGTCACGGCAACAACTGGTACATGGGAATGGGCCCTGGCGCGTCCACTTCAGGCGTATCGATCAACAGTTCCTGCAAGTGGGGAAACACGGACCTCGAGTTCATCGTTTTCCAGAGCTGCAAGGTCGTCCCATCTCCCATGGATCGTTTCGACTGGTACGCCCGTTGGGTCGGCGGCACGAACGGTGTCTTTCAAGGCCTCCACCAGGCCATCGGGTACCGCACCAACAGCAACTCCGGCAACGGCATCTCCAACAACTACGGCTCCCGCATTAGCTCAGGTCAGTGCGTGTGGCAGGCCTGGTTCAACGCGGTCGACGATGAACGCGCTTGGTGGTACGGCTCCACGTATCCCGGTTTCGCATCGGTCGTGCTCTATCCCGGTCTTGATTACGACACCTACTACAGCTTTGGCGTTGATCCCCCGGACAACCACAGCTCCCTCCGTTCTTACTACCAGTACTAAGCAACCATCCACCCGCTCCCACCAAAACACCTTCTACCATCCACAAATCAAGCCATGTCCACTCTCAAAAGCACTCTCCTCCTTAGCACGCTCGCCCTCTCCGCCACCCCTTTCGCCACCGCTCAGCAAGTGAGTGTTGTGGCTCCCGCTGGCCCCATCGTCACCGTCACTGGCCAGGTCCTGACACCCCATTTCGAGATGGGAGCATCCCGCTCCTTCCAAATGCTCGAAGGTTTCCGCGGCGTCGAAGCCGCCCATGAAATCTCCGGCCGCTTGATGGCCCGTGGCCGGGGACTTTCGGCTGCCCCCGCACTCAACATGGGGATCAGCTCGGATGGCCAACGCCTTGAGTACGTGGATGCTGCGGATCCTTCCTCCTTTGTGATGGTCGGTCTCGCCACCGGCGACATCAGCTTCTGTCGCGGCATGCAGGGTTTTGAAGTGCTGGGCAACACCCCTAACTTGCCCAAGGGCGAAGAGGCCACGCGTCTGGCGCTCGATCACTTGCAACGCCTTGGCCTCTTGCCCCTCAACAGGGCAGAGATGAACGTGCAACACATCGGGGGCTTGCGCATGGCTCAGCGCAACGAAGACGGCACCAACCAAGACTTTGACAAGTTGACTACCGTGCACTTCGGTCGCACCCTCGACGGCCTGCCCGTTGGTGGCCCCGGCTCAAAGATCACCGTCCACCTGGGCGCCAACGGCGAACTGGTTGGAATGCAACGTCGCTGGATTGAGCTGCGCTCCAGCTCGAACGCCGAGTCGGAGTTCTTAAGCGCAGGCGAGGCGTTGCAAGGTGTCGAGTCCCACCTCCGCGAAGAGTGGTCGCGAGCAGAAACCGTGCGCTCGGAGAGCCCGCAGCCCGGATTCTACGACGACGGCCACGGTCGCATCGAGCCGGCCCTGTTCTTCCGCGCCGAACTCGGCTATGACGAGGAAATCCACGAGTTCGCCCGGGGCGACTACACCAAGGACTACCTCGGTGTGATTTCCGCCCTGCGCAACAGCGAAGCGCGTTTCGACCAGCAGGCCAAGGCCGCGATCAGCCCGACAGATGCTGATCCCCAGCAGCTCCCGGGCCCCGACGTCGAAGGGGAAGACGAGTAGGTCTCGGAAAAAAAACATCACTCGGGTAAGGACCCGGCGTTGGAGCACGCTCCCACGCCGGGCCTTCTTTCTTGCTCGTCGAGGCCTTCGATCCGCAACGCAAGCCGTGGGGCTCTCACATCTTTCCCATAATTCGTGGAACGCAGACCTCTGCAGCGGCACCTGACCTGTGTTCGGCGAGTGGGCGGCTCCTCAAACCAAGGGGCCCCTCGACTCTGGCGAACTCATAGAATTCCGATAGGCTCAGGGAGCTCCACGAGCCGTTTCGCACTAGCTAACCAAGAAATAAGATGTTCCGAATCCAACGAACCACGAGTGCACTACTGGCGCTGCTGGCTCTCCCCACGGGCGCAAGCGCCCAATGCTTCGACCAAGAGATCGGCGCCAACAACGCCCAGGTACTGGATGTGTTTGGTTGGTCCCTGGATCTCGGCGTCGACCAACTCGTGGTTGGCGCGATCGCCACGGACGGGGCGTGCGCCATGGATCCCGATTGCAACTCTGGCTCTGCCTATGTGTTCCAGCGCATGGGAGGTACCTGGTTTCAGCAGAGTCAGCTGGTAGGTAGCGACACCAACGCCCTAGATCAGTTCGGTCACGATGTGGCCATCTCGGGGGATCGAGTGCTCGTCGGCGCCCACCTGAAAGAGGGCGGCGGCGCGGCTTA
>JBLIMI010000066.1:0-10409 GCA_047638655.1 Minisyncoccia bacterium
TCTCACACTGGTGCTTGGGCTCGGGCTCGAGCCCTTACAAGGGACACCTGCCATGGACCCCACTCTCCAGCGCATGTTGGGCGAATACGAGGTCATGGCCCGCCTCTGGTCTGAACCGGGGATGCCCGCAAAGGAATTCACGGGACACGCAACACTGGAGTCGAGCCCGGGAGGCCATTGCGTCCACGAGACGTTGGAACTCAAGACGGGAGAGCGCTCCCTACGTGGCGAATCCTGGCTGTTGTGGAGGCCTCAAGCGGCCCGTTATGAATTGTCCCGGATCGATGAGCACACATCCTTGAGTCTCTGGTTCGTCGGTTCACGAGATGCCGAGAGCGGGGGTCTTTCCCTGAATGACTTAGAGGGAGCGCGCTTGCCCGGAGCACCCGAGACAAGCTGTGAGTATCGCTTCAAGGCTGGCGGCGTGCTCGTAAAACGGTTCTATGAGGGCGATGGCCAAGGCGGGCGACGCTTGATTAAGGAACTTCAATTTCTTCCAGAACAAGCCGCCGTCGCATCTGGCCCTGCCGAGACCGACGTCAAAGGGCTCTCGGAACTCGAGATGATTCCGGGGTTCAATTGGACTGTCGTGGAAGTCATGCTCAACGGGCAGGGGCCTTTCCGAATGATCGTGGACACAGGCGCAGGCGTAACCGTGCTGCATGAGGACCTGGTGGACGAACTCGGGCTGGAGCGAGGGGCGACACGCCGTATCGGTGATCCGTCCAATCCACGGGCCAAGGAAGTCGACGATCTCATGCTGGACATGGTGCAGGTCGGTGACGCGGCATTCTTGGGAGTTCAGTCCGTTGGCTGGCATGGGCCGCCGCTAATACCGATGGGGAACATCCGCGGCGTGCTGGGCTTTCCGACATTCAAGGACTGTCTGATCACGTTTGATTACCCGCGCCAAATCATGGAAGTGAGCGCAGCTGAGCTACCCCCCGCGGATGGTCAACACGTGCTCGAATTGAGATCAGAGGGCATGCCGGTTGTGACCATGGATGTTGGGGGTATCCCAGTCGAAGCACACCTGGACACAGGCAACTCTTCGAGTATCAGCCTTCCTGGTTCCTTGCTGGACGAGCTGACATTGGTCGAAGGGTCTACTTCTGTAGGCACAGGAAACCGAGCGAGCGGTCCCTTCGAGTACACGGCTGCGACGCTAGATGGCAACGTGCGCTTGGGAGAGATCTCGTTTGAGAACCCGAGTGTGCACTTCGACAATAGTATGCACTTTGCGAACATCGGCTTCAGCGTGTTGCGCGACTTGCGTGTCTCGCTCGACCAGCGCAACGGCCGCGCCCTGTTTGAACGCCCGCGGGTCGAGGGCAATGCCCAGCCGGCGAAGGCCCCCGCACGCATGCGACGATTGGGAGTGCAACTCGCCATGAAGAATGGAACCACTTTTGAAGCGGCCATGGTCGTCCCTGGATCAGAGGCCGAAAAGGCGGGCATCAAGACCGGTGATGGTCTGTTGCAGATCGATGGAAAACCCTTCACGCAGGACCTCATGGTCGCAGCGTTGCAGGGAGCACAGGGTTTCCGTCTGACGGTCCGGCGCGGGAATGCCAGGCTCGAACTCGTTTGTTTCGAGCAGTAGGGCGGGCAATCGGGGGTGATGGCCCTAAGGGGAGCGCGCATTGGGTTTCTCCTTGTCCAGCTAACGTGCCCCAAACAATGAGCTTACAGGGACCGCCCTAGGAGAGCCCAAAGCGGCATCCCCCTAAATTGGGCTTTCCTCCTAGATTGGAGGGTGAACAAACGCAGGAGCCGCTTGCTCAAGCGTTGTACCCCCTTGTTCCTTCTCAGGAGACCCCCATGAGATTCTCGAAATCGGCAGCTCTGCTACTCGCGAGCACGAGCCTACTGGCCAGTGCGTCCGCCCAGGACACCAGCGCTGCAGAAGCTGCGCACCGGCTCTCAACCGAGTGGTTGGAAGCCAATCCGAATATACGATTTGATCCTTCGACCATGCTGGTGCGCTTCAAAGCGAACCAGAGTGAAGTTGAACGTGAGAATCTGCGTCAGACGGTAGGTGCGGGCGGCTTGCGGAAGTTTCAACTAGTTGACGGTCTGGAGCTGATCAATGTGCGCATCGACATGGACCTGGCCATTGGCCTCCTGCGTCCGCACGTGGAGTACGCCGAACCCAACTGGGTGCAGCGCACCAACCAAACGCCCAACGACACCTACATTGGCTTGCAATGGGGTGTGAACAACACGGGCCAGGCCATCAACGGAACCACGGGCATCAACGATGCGGACATTGATGGCTACGAAGCCTGGGACATCCTCAATAGCGCCGCAGGTGTGGCGGTTGCGATCATCGACACGGGCACCGACTGGGATCACGAAGACCTCGCCGGAAACATCTGGTCCAACCCTGGCGAGATCGCTGGCAACGGAATCGACGATGACGGCAATGGCTATGTCGATGACGTCAGAGGCTGGGACTTCTACAGCAACGACTCCAACCCGGACGACGCGGAAGGACATGGTTCCCACACTGCCGGAACAGTAGGCGCCGTGGGAAACAATGGGGTCGGCGTCGCGGGCGTTGCATGGCAATGCGAGCTAGTGCCTTTGCGCTTCCTCGGACCGCAGGGTGGCTACACTTCAGATGCCATCCTGGCCGTGCAGTACTGCACTAGCACTGGTATTCGTATTTCGAACAACAGTTGGGGTGGGGGAGGATTCTCCCAAGGGCTCTACGACGCGATTAATGCGTCCAAGTCCATCGGCCACGTCTTCGTTGCCGCCGCAGGAAACGACGGAACCAACAACGATGTCTTGCCGCATTACCCCTCCAACTACAACCTCGACAACATCATTTCCGTCGCCGCGACGGACAACACGGATGTCTTGGTTGATGAAGGCACCTGGGGCTCCAACTATGGAGCCACGACGGTCGACATTGGCGCACCGGGCTTGAACATCGCCTCGACTTGGGTCAACAACGGCTATGTCTGGAATAGCGGAACCTCTATGGCGACTCCCCACGTGACGGGCGTCGCGGTGTTGTTGCTCGCACAGAATCCTGGTTGGACCTATTCTCAGATCATCAACCGGCTCTACTCTACGGCTCGTCCGCTTTCGTCCTTGTCCGGCAAGTGCACAACGGGTGCCATGCTGAACGCGTACGACGCACTGAATGGTGGTGGTGGGCCGGACGTGACACCTCCGTCTAACCCCGCTGGTTTGGGTGCTACTGCCGGCGACGGCAGCGTCAGCCTGAACTGGAACAACAACGGCGAAGGTGACTTGGCTGGCTATCGCGTCTACCGTTCCACTTCGAGCGGTGGCGGTTACAGCGACATCTCTGGTTTGATTGGCAGCAGCGCGTACAACGACAATGCCGTCGCCAACGGCACGACTTACTACTACGTGGTGACTGCTGAAGACACCTCTGGCAACGAGTCTGGCAACTCCAGTGAAGTCAGCGCGACACCTCAGAGTTCTGCGGACGTGACACCTCCGGCGAATCCAAGCGGTCTCGGCGCAACGGCCGGTAATGGCACCGTCAGCCTGGACTGGAACGACAACGGTGAGGGCGATCTTGCCGGCTATCATGTGTACCGTTCGACCTCAAGCGGTGGTGGATACAGCGACATCTCCGGCCTGATTGGTGCCAGCGCCTACGCTGACAACGCCGTCACCAACGGCACGACGTACTACTACGTAGTCTCCGCCGAGGACACATCGGGCAATGAGTCGGGGGACAGCGGCGAAGTGAGCGCTACTCCCCAGGGCTCCAGCGGTGGTGTGACCGAGACAATCTTCTTTGGTGGATTCGAGAGCGGGACCTTTGGGGCCGAAGGCTGGGTCACTTCGGGCAGCACCCTGGTCAGCAACAAGGCTGACCAGGGCGGCACCTACGGGGCTCGCATCAAGGGCACCTCTTGGATTGAGAAGTCTGTCAGTACGGCTGGGTACGACACGGTTGAACTCACCTATGCACGCCGCACCGGTGGCCTTGACAGCGGTGAAGTTTTGACCGTGGAGTACTGGAATGGTTCGAGCTGGGTGACTGTGGAGAGCACGAACTCAACGGCTTGGTCCGTCCCGACCTGGTCGCTGGGTGCCAGCGCGGACAACAATTCCGCCTTCAAGATTCGCTTCCGAACCAACGCCAACCGCAACAACGAGCGGGCAGACGTGGATGATGTGGCGCTAGTCGGGACGACTCTGTAACCCCAGAGCCGACACTCAGTCTTGCGGGCCTGGCTCTTGGATAGCTGGGCCCGCGTTCATTTGAGCCCGGGGCCTGCTCATTATTTCAGAAATGGGCGTCAACAGCTCCCGGGGGCGATCGTCTGGGTCATACATGCAGAAACTCATTGGGCTTGCCCTCATCGTTACTTTTGCCCTGCTCGTTGGCTGGGCAGTCACGCGAGAAGGCCCAGTGCCGGATGCGAGGGCGCTCAACCCCACAGCCATTGGTTCCGGCGACTTGACGCCAGCGCGAGGGCTAAATCAGCCTGGGCATCTCGAGCGGATACAGCAGGGTCCCGCGGCCCGAGCAGGGCTGCTTACGAACTCCGCACCGCCGCCCTCCAGCGCTGCGCCCCTAGAGCCGGAGATGGTTCCATTGGCAGGTCCAACAAGCGTGCACATCACTGTCTTGTCTTCCGTGGACGAATCACCCTTGCCTTGGTTCAAGTTGCGGCTGCAACAACCGATGGTCTCCGCGCAGACCGCCGAGTTTGTGACCGATGACCTAGGCCAGGTCAGCACGCCCTCCCTATGGTCGATCGGGACCCTTTTCTTTGAAGGACCCAGCACGGACATGCTGACTGGATCCTGGGAACTCTCTCCCGCAGCGATCTCCATTCCGCCTGGGGTGACTGAGCGCCAGGTGACTCTGCATGCGAGCCCTGTGGACGTGGCTGTGAGTGCTCTCGTCTTGCTGCCCGATGGAGATCCGTTACCTGGGGCAGAAGTGTGCCTGGCGCTAGGAGATCAACTGGAGGGTGGGAGAGTGGACTGGCAGACCTTCTCCCGGGAGCTTGCTGGAGGTGATGGCCGCGCGCGATTCTTTGTGCGAAATGCGGATCGCGAACGTCCCATGGCGCTGTTCTTGTTCAACGCCAGGCTCGGCTGGGTCAGCGACCCTGTACGAGTTGAGACGCTCCTGGACGGCGATACGATCTTGATTGAGGTCTATCGGCCGGGAGCCCTGCATCTCCTCGTCAGGGATTCACAGGGGCTTCCGATTTCCCAAGCCCGGGCACTCCTTGGGCGTTCCAATCGGCTTGGCTCGCAACTCACGCGTGCTTCGACTCTGGGTGCGGATGGAAGCACGACGTTCGCTGACTTACCAGCGGGGGAGTACTTAGTCAGCGTTGAGTTTGAGGGCAGCGCGAGAGGGGTAGGGCGGCGCTCGGTGCAAGTTGGGCGGGGTGAGCGCATTGAGTTGGCTCTAGTACTGAGTGACGAGGACAAGCCACAACTGGCGGTCGCGGGAGACGTCATCGATGAAGAGGGGAACCCGGTGCCCGGCACTGTCTTGAGTGTTCAGCTCGCCGACGGATCTCGCCAATACGTCATCGGAGATGCGAACGGCCACTTTGAGTACTACGCAACGCCTGTCGCGGGCGATGTCATCGTCAACGCAAGTGCCTCTGTTTTTGCAGATGTCTATGATCCCAACGTGATCAAGGCTCCTTTTGGTACGGCCGGTCTTGTACTGCGCCGATTGAAGGAGCTCGAGGAAGTCGTCGTTCTGTTCGAAGTCGTTGACGCGCAAACGGGGCAGGCCATTGGCGACAAGCTGGACCCCTGCGTGAGCCTTCATCACCCTCCCGATATCACTGGTCACGTGCATGGCGTCGCGCGCTTTGGAATGACGGACGGCGTCAGTGAGGTCGACTTCAAGCCACACCCCGGTTTGGCCTGGTACGTGGTTGCTCCTGGATATCGAGAGGCGCGCGGCAAGCTGCGCGCTCCTGAGAAAGGTGCAAGCCCTGGCCATCAGCGTGTGGAACTCATGCGAGGCTTCGAACGTTCGATGGTCGTGCGCGACATCGAGTCCAATGAGCCACTGTCAGGCGTCCAGTTCATCGATGATCAGGGCCACATTCTTGGCACGAGCGATCGAGCCGGCCAAGTCGTGCTCTTGAGCGACGTTTGGCCTAGCGGTCCCTTGCAGGCCACGCTAGCTGGCTATGCGAGTCAGGACTGGAACGCCTCGGGTTACTGGTCCCATCACGAAGCAAGCATTTGGTTGCGCAAGCAGCCTTCGGCTGCGGTAGGCGAGGAGCACGAACGCTAGTTGGTCCGCGACCCAATCATGGGCTAATGGGGCGTGTGGCACGCTACTGATGCTGCGCGCCGGGGCCTTTGAGTCAGAGCCCCCGACTCGCATTTAGATGGTCAGTTTTGGAGAACGAGGTAAACGGAACTCAGTCGGCCGCGGTGTTTTCATGGCAGCGCGAACTGCCTGACGAATCACCCAGCAGCGGGGCAGAAGCCCCGCCAAGGTGTTCAGGTGTTGCCCCTTGGGCGTTGTAGTCAACGCCACCCAGGGCAAGTAGCGAGGCGGTACCCTGCGCTTCAGGCGTGGGAGTCAAGAAACGGGCAAACGACACTTCATTGACGATGCGAACTTGATCGCCAAGCCTGGTCTCCCCTTTCTCATCCATGGGCAATGCATCGAGCGGAAGCAGGAAGACCAGGTCGTCCGCACAAACGAGGAGTCGTTCTACATCACTTCCCGCGGCGGACAGGATTGGATCGAGGAGGCGTTCACGCGAGACCTGACCGGCGCGCTTGCTCGTCAGGCGTTCCCCTGAAGCCATTCGGCTAGTTCTTCGTATTCGATCCTCTGCACAGCACGGACGGCATCGGGCGTGCCGTGCTGGTCGTAAGCGGATTAAATGAGAGCAGGCACGGTCTCGATTCCGATCAGGAGCATGGGGGTTGGAGCGATCATCGCGCTAAAGAAATCCATGCCGCCCCAGCGCATTGCACCCGGTAGAAAATTGGGATCCTCGGTAGACGAGATGCGATCAAAGTTCCACGTGTAATCAACGGCGATGCGCTTGACGGCCCCGGGATTCAAGGCCGCAGCGACGACCATCCATGGGCTGGAGAGTCGGTCACCATGGAGTGTGACCGTGGTCGTTCGAAGGCCGCTCGAGTCAAGCGTTGCCATCTCGATTCCAGCCAGCAGGTCTCCACCCCGTTCGGCAAATAGCGTGCGGTTGTAGCCATGGGTGTAACCAACGAACCGAGCGTGCCGGCTAGTGTCCACAGGGTAGGCTTCAGATCCGCTATCGACTTGCATTCCGAGCAAGACTTTGATGCTCAGGGAGCGCCCGCCTTGTGAATTCCAGAGTTGGTTGAGTGGGCCCTCGAATGCGTGAGCGCTCTGCAAGAGAACGGGGGCTTGGACGGCATCGGCCAACGAGGAGTCCGAACCCCGCACGAACTCAAGCGGGCCGCTAGCCACTCCCGTTCCCCGCATAAGGCAATTTTGCTGCAGTCGTTGGACGGGAGTCTTGTCGTGCGGCAGCGACAGTCCACGCGGCGCGATTAGCGTCCGCAGGGCACCGCCAACCATCCATTGGTATTCCTTTGGGTCTTGGCGTAGCAGGGCGGCGATGCGAATCAATTCCTCCTGCGTGCTCTGCATCCAACGCTCACGGAGATCCTGATTGAGATGCAGATGCGGCGCGGTCGCGCGGAGCGGGACCAAGCTTTACCGACTCCCAGAATAGGAGCTCCAATGAGCGACCACCAGCATGGGCCTGAGGAGGCTCTCCAGAGGCTGGACGGGTGCGCTTACCAGCCGCGCTTGATCCAGAAGTTGGTCATCTTCTGTGCTGCGCGTGTCTGGGGGAACTCTTCTACTAATGCTTCGAAGCGGGCCAGGTTCTTTTTCCAACCGCGGCGGAAGAAGGCTTCCACCAGATGTCCGTATTGCTCGGCCGCCTCTAGCTCCATCATGAATGACTCATCTTCCTCGAGTTCCGAGAGTTTGTTGCGGGCCGGGTTGCCCAGCGTATGGCGCTTCAAGTCCTTAGCCAGCGCGGCCATCGCATCACGAGCCAGGATCACCTCTCGTTGTCCCAGCGCCTTCTCGCACTGTTTCATCAAGAGTTGGATGTGGTCTGCGGTTGCGCTCTTCAGTTGCTCCGCTTCCGCACGTAGCTCCGCGCTGGTGGTGCCACCGTCGATGAGCTTGTCCAAACTGCCAAGCGCTTTAGCCAGTTTTCCTTCGGCGAGAAGCTTGAGCGTGCTCTTCATCGCCTTCCCGTACTCTTCAGCGGGGACCATACGCAAGGTGGCCGTTGTATCGGGCCGCTTCGACCCCTTGAGCGCTTTCAGCAACTTTCCGTTCCACGTGCCGTTGGAGGCATCCGTGCGAAAGAAGATCACGCCCTTCGTGTCGAGAATGACTTGACCGTAGTCTCCGCTAGCTCCCCAGGTGTCTTGCATCTCGCTGCCTGCCCCGACGGGGAAGGGCAAAGGGTAGTCTTCTAGGAAGCGTTCCACGCTCGCGGCGGAGTCGCGGGTCACGGCAATAATCTGCAGTCCCTTGGCCGCATGGTCGTTGTAGAAACTCAGCAAGCCAAGCCACGCGGACTTCTTGGGTTCCTTGCAAACGAAGAAGTGCACCAACACCGTGCGACCCTCGAGGGACTTGAGAGTCGGGCCATCACCGACCCAGTGGTACCACTGATCCGCGGAGAGTTCCGGCGGAGCCTCGCCAATTTGTTGCGGACCGGGAGCGGCGTAGAGCGAAGGGCAGACCAGGGCCAGAAGCCCAAAGAGCATCAGATGGATCAGAGATGTAGTTTTCACGGACACAGCATAGCGCTTGCAGGCTTCCTTCAGAGCTTGCAGATCCCTACTTCCTCGCCAACCAAGCTGCAGCGTTCTGCACCAGACGTTGAAAGGCCGGATGCTCGTGCGCGGCTCCGTCATGACCCAGAGTTGTGCAAAGAATGCGGCCACTCCCGGAGTCTGTGATCCAGAGCACTGGATAGGACTGACCACTTACCCCGGAAACGCCCGTGGCCAGCACCTCTATGGGAGCCCCATCCGGATCCCTCTCAAAGCGATAGAGTTCGTCGGCAAGGGGAAACATGAGCGGAATACCCTCCAGCACGGGGTGATCGATCTCGGATCGTTTCACGTCGAACACTCCGTAGGCTTCATGCCCCCGGGCGCCCCCGCTTACCAGCAACCGATTGTACTCGGGCCAGTCGGCCCAGTTGTACCAGGTGGCTGCATGCATCAAGAAGAGCCCGCCTCCGCGCTGAACAAAATCGAAGACGCCCTTGCGCAAGTCGCTTCCATGAACCGCTTGGTTGTTGGAGAGCAGGAGGACTTCGAGGGTTGCGAGGCGTGGCAGCACCAGGTCGAGTTGATCGGTATATTCGATCTTGGCTGCGTCAAAGTTGTTGCTGGACTGCAGGGTCGATCGCAGCTGCTCATCAAACCATCGGGGGTAGTCATGACTGGAACCACCGCCGACGATCAACAGTTCAGGGTATGTCGGGATGGGTTCCGCTTTCGGTTGGCGCGCTTCTGCCCCGTGGACTTGAGCGGTCAACGACAGAAAGGTTGGTGCCGTGCGGTTGTCAAAGCTCTCAAGCGTGAGACGTTCCACAACGACATCCGTCCGTTTTGGATCGATCGAGAAGGTGCGCAATTGGCCGACGCTTCCGGCTTGCAACAAGCCCTCCACGTACTCAGAGCCAGGGACCTCGTGGCGCCCGATCCAGTCCGCGAACTCGACGCCATCTTTGAGCAGGTGTACTTCTTGGGTCCCATCCGCGTAGTGAAAGGTCCACTGAACCGCAGGGTCATGCTCGCCAAAGAAGGGGTGCCCCCAGGCGGAGATGCCTCCGAGCACATGCATTCGTTGAAACGCGAAGCCGATCGGGATGTCCACTTGCTGGGGCATCAGGGTCTTGGACTGCCAGTCTTCGCGTGCTCCTCCTTTCAGGACAACAGCGTTGTTGCTGTTCGTCATGGCCGCTGGATCGAAGAGTTCCATGGGGATTCCCAAGACGTCCACGACACCAAATTTGTCAAAGCGCATGCCGTGGGCGTCGTAGCGGCGGTCGTAAAGGCCCTTGGATGTACTCGCGCAGAAATAGTCTTCGAGGCTAACGATGCGGAAATCCTCGTAGTCTTGGCAAAGGAAGGCCAACACGTCCCGGATGGCTTCCGGCCCCAAGAGCTCGAAGCCTGTGGGCATGGGGGAGCGCCCTGTAGATCGCAGCGACTCGAGTTCATCACGCCGGATGCTTTCGTTTCCCCCCGAATTACTGAGGGTGATGGAGTCGGGACCATCGTAGGTGAGCACTCCGGCAATCAACTCTCCGTCGGTGGTCTCCGCCACGTATTCCATGTAGGCCGCTTCCACGGACAGGTTCGGATCGATGATGAACGGC
>JBLIMI010000067.1:0-10354 GCA_047638655.1 Minisyncoccia bacterium
CGAGAAGGCAAAACCCATCCGCGATGTGGCGCTCGAACGACTGAAAGCCCTGGAAGAGATGAACCAACTGGGCGCGGGCTTCCAGATCTCCATGAAGGACCTCGAGATCCGCGGCGCGGGCAACGTTCTCGGGGCTCAGCAATCCGGCCACATCGGCGCCGTGGGATACGACCTCTACTGTCGCCTGCTCAAGTCCACGGTCGAGCGCCTTCAAAGTGGTCTCAGTCTGGAAGAGGTGGCCCAAGAGGACCCGACCCTGGGTGGCGTCGACCTGGAACTCGGCCTGCACGCGTACCTGCCCGACAAGTGGATTGGGGACGTGCACAAACGCATCGAGATCTTGCGCCAAGTTTCCGAACTGAGCACGCTAGAGCAGCACGAGGAATACCGCGAGGGCTTGCGCGATCGCTACGGACGCATCCCCCCCCAGGCGGAAAACCTACTGCGCTCTTTCCGGCTCAAGCTGCGCCTGGTGACGCTCGGAATTACCCGACTGGCCTGGCAAAAAGACTGCTACGTCATTCACTACTCCGACCGGTTGGCCCTCGAGACGATTTCCTTGGCGGAGAAAGTGGACATGCGGCAACTACGAACCGGCCTCGCGCACCTGCGCACGCCGGCCAACCTCAAGACGGGGCAGGACGCCCTCAACTGGCTGGAAAAGCTGTTGAAGAAAGCCTCCCTGTAAACTCAGCGGTGGAAAAACAGCCCGCGACCCGGAGGTGCTGCGGTCTGGTCATTGAGACTTGATCCGAGCGACCCCGAATTCGACAATGGGGCTGGATCCACACTCTTGCCAGACAGTCCCCAGGACCATGATGAACGGCCTCCGCTTGCACCTCCCCGCCCTCCTGCTTCTCGCCACCCCCGCTCTGGGAAATCAGCAGCCCGCCCCCCAGGATGGGCCCGCTCCGGCTCCCGACGAAGCGTCCGCCGAGGACCCGGGTCCGAGTCCTCAAATCACCAGCATTGAGCAATTGTACGGCCGCTGGCTGGACCTGGACGGAGTCGCTATCGTGGTGAATTCCGACATCATCACCCAGACCTCCATCGATCGGAAGTTTCAGCAGCGGCTGACCGAAGAGAAGGTCACGACCAACGACGAAGCGCGCATGCTCCGCACCCAGACCTCGCTCGACGAGGTCAAGTTGCTTCTCATGCGGCAAGCGGGCGAAGACCTCGGCCTCTCCGAGGAAGCCATTGAGTCCAACGTGATCGGGTCCATGCGCGATGAAAAGGACCAAGCTGGGGGCTCCTATGAAATGGCGCGCAAGCACCGTGAGGACAACACCACCGCCACCGAGGCCCGCGAGGATCGGGTGACGGAAATCTATGAGCAGTCCTGGAAGCGGCGCATTGCTGGCTATGGCGGTGCCGCCGAGCGCTCCCCGGAAGACCGCTACATTCGCCCTGGAACCCTCACCCAGCGCTATCTCCGCATCAACCGCACGGGACGCGACATTCGCTACCTGCAACGGGCCGGAGCTTCAGCAGCAACCTACGAGGTGCAATGCCTGCTCCTGACAGGAGACGCCTTCGAGTCCATGGAACTGGCGGCCAAGAAGTCCGTGAGCATCCTGAAGGCCCTGCGCACCGGCGACACCGACTGGGATGAAATGATCGACTCTTTGGGAGCGCTCCCGAACCGCGGTCTCTCGGGTCCACGCACCATCGAGTTCATCCAGGGCGTGCTCGATCCGGGCGACAACAGCCTGCTCCAGTTCGTGATGGATGGCCGCCAAAATGTCTATTCGGAAGTCATCGGCTACCCCGTGGTGCACCCCACCACCGGCGAACGACGCCTGGTCGGCTTCGCGATTTACAAACTCGTCGCGCGCACCGCCGCCGAGCTTCCCCCCTTCAGCAACCCCGAGGTCCAGACGGACTTGCGACGCTGGATCGAGTTCGAGGGGGACCAGGTACGCTGGGATGATGCCGTCTCGGAGCTCCAATCTCTGGCCTATGTCTGGTACCCGGGCATCGAAAAAGAGAAGGAGGCCCTAGCTGTCCGCCGACAGGAACGGGAAGTGGCCATTCAAAAGGCCCGGGACGAGAATGCCAAAAAGCTCCGCCAGGGCTCAAAAAGTGACTGATCCGGGGCGCAACTCGGGAGTCTAGAGGGTCTAGGGGGGTCTAGCAGGCCGTCCACACTCAACCCAGCCAGTCACCACTCTTGAAGAGTGGTGGGCCGGGCGTGGTCCCAGCGATTTCCGTCGATATACTCTGAACCCTCCAAAACCGCAGGCGTTGACCCCTTCGGTGGCTCTGACCCCCAGCATGGACCCAAGAACGGGCCCATGGCGCCGGTCGCAGCCCCCTCCAACGCCCCCGCGATGGGAAAACTAGCCAACCGCGTGCGTCCAACGGCTCCCCTCCAGGGAACCAAAGGGACGCTGCGGGATCTTCTCCGGCCTCTGGGCCGACCACCTGACGTGTTTTAAGGCCATCTGGCCACCCCAGTCATGAGCGAAGACTTCAGCAGCATCCAAATTGAAAGCTCCCTCCCCAAGTCGTGGGAAGAGGAAGTGACCTTCAACGACATTCTCTACGATTGGATGGGCCGCGCCCCGTGGCTCGCGATTTCCGCAGTGGCGCACGTCATGGTTTTCCTCCTGCTGGCGGTCATCCCGTGGCACATCTTCGAGAATGTCGAAGAGAAGAGTGTCGAGGCCAAGCTCGACCAGCCCATCGAAGAGGTCTTCGAGGAGCCCGAGGAGGAGATCGAAGAGGAGATTGAAGAAGAGGAGCCCCTTGAGGAGCCCGTTCTCAAGGACGCTGAGGTCTCCGACCACAACGAGACCGAGGACAACGAGGACTTCATGATGTCCGAGGGCGACCCGGACTTCTTGTCCGACTCCCCCTTCGACGACACCAATCTGAACGACGTGATCGGCATCGGCGGCGGCGCCGGTGGCAAGTTTGGTGGACGCTTCGGCGGCCGCCGCAACCTGCGCACGGCGGGTGGTTCCGGCACCGAGCAAGCCCTCAAGGATGGCCTCGAATGGCTGGCCAATCACCAGGACACCGACGGCAAGTGGGACTGCGACGAGTTCATGAAGCACGACCCGGCCACGGACGTCACCGAAGGCCCTGGCCGCTCGGAGCACGACGTGGGCGTCACTGGCCTCGCCATGCTGGCATTCATGGGCGACGGCCACACACCGCGCCAAGGTCTCTACAAAGAGAAAGTCAGCAAGGCTGTGAAGTGGTTGCGCGAGCAGCAGGACTTCGAAAACGGCCTGATCGGTGACACCTTCAGCGGCAAGGCATTCCTTTACGACCACAGTATCGCTTCCCTCGCTCTCTGCGAAGCTTACTACTTCACCAAGTCACCGATCATCCACGCTTCGGCCCAGAAGTCGATCGGCTTCACGGTCCAAGCTCGGAACTCCTACGGCGTGTGGCGTTACGACGTGCCCGCCAACGGCGACAACGATACCTCCGTCACCGGATGGATGATCTTCGCCATGAAGTCTGCCGAAGAGGGTGGCCTCAAGATCGACTCTCAAGCTTTCAACGACACCATCGCGTGGCTCGACGAAGTCACCGATCCGGTCAACGGCCGCGTGGGCTACTCAGCCATGGGCGAGCCTTCTTCCCGCGAGATTGGTGTCAACGAGCACTACCCCCGCGAGAAGACCGAAGCCATGACCGCCGTGGGGCTCCTTTGCCGGTTCTTCCTGTCGCAAGTTCCCGCCGACGAGCCGGTGATGGTCAAGCACGCCGACTTGATGCTCAAGATGCTTCCCGAGTGGGATGACGAGGACGGCCTCACGAACGACCTCTACTACTGGTACTACGGCTCCTACGCCATGTACCAAATGGGCGGTCGCCACTGGAAAGCATGGAACAAAGCCATGAAGACCGCCGTGGTGGATTCCCAAGAGCGCACGGGTTCGGCCAAAGGATCCTGGGACCCGAATGGCCCCTGGGGCCACGTCGGAGGCCGGGTTTATTCCACCGCACTCTGCGTGCTTTGCCTCGAGGTGTACTTCCGCTACGCCAAGGTGCTCGGCGCCCGCTAAACAGCCGACCTGAAAGGGTCAACGTCAACAAAAAGAAACCCCCGCGTGCTTCGGCACGCGGGGGTTTCTTTTTGCTGACGCAGGTCTTGATTGCAAACGTCGCGTGAACCGAGCGCGCTCATAAGCGTTTGTTCTTGCGTGGGCGACGGCGCCCCAAGGGCTGCTCCCCAAGTCCTCTTTGACATCCCAATGGCGCAAGCCAAGGCCCGCAACGAACAAGCTTTCATGAGTGATCCTGTGATTGAAACTGGAGTCCATTCCCGTCATCCGCAAACTTGGGAAGAAGAGAAGAGCTTCCACGACCTGGTGTACGAATGGACGGAGCGCGCGCCTTGGTTAGTGATTTCGTTCGTATCGCATGTGCTCCTCTTCTTGCTGCTGGCAGTGGTTCCCTGGAGCATCTTCAAGAAGCAAGAAGTCAAGATCATCACTCAGGCTCCGCCGGCCATCGTGGAAGAAGTGTTTGATGATCCGATCATCGAACCGGAGGTGGTGGACGAGATCGAGCCCACCGATCAACCGCAGTTGCAAGACGCCGAAGTCGCGGATGTGCAACAAACCGACAACATGCAGGACTCAGATTCTGTCTTGGGCGACGAACTCTTCTCGGAGGACTCCGCATTTCAGGACGTTGGGGAAAGCTCACTGATCGGAGTGGGTGGCAATGCCGGTGGCAAGATGGGCGGCCGCTTTGGTGGCAACAAGCGCGGCGCAGGGGGAACGGCGCGGCATGTGACCGAGGGCTTGGCATGGCTCGCAAGTCACCAGGACGCGGACGGCAAGTGGGACACCGACAACTTCATGAAGCACGACCCGGCGGCCGATCCCTGCAGTGGGCCCGGTCGTTCGGAACACGATGTGGGAGTCACGGGTCTGGCGCTACTCGCCTTCCTCGGTGATGGCCACACCACGCGTTCTGGGCTTTACCAAGACCGAGTTTCCAAGGCCGTCAAGTGGCTGCGCGAGCAACAAGACTTCGACAGCGGCTTGATTGGCGACATGAGCAGCAAAGCCTTCCTGTACGACCACGGCATCGCGTCGCTGGCGTTGTGTGAAGCGTACTACTTTTCCAAGTCCCCCATCATCCGCGCCTCGGCCCAAAAGTCCGTGGGGTTCCTGAGCCAGGCACGCAATCCCTACGGCGTTTGGCGCTACGACGCTCCGGCTTCCGGCGACAACGACACTTCGGTCACGGGCTGGATGGTGTTCGCCATGAAAGCCGCGGAAGAAGGCGGACTCAAAGTCGACTCAGCCGCGTTCAACGACTCCATTCACTGGTTTGACGAGGTCACTGACCCGGTAAGTGGACGCGTGGGGTACTCCTCGCTAGGCGAACTCTCCTCCCGCGAGCCGGGCGTGAACGAGCACTACCCGCGTGAGAAAACCGAAGCCATGACCGCCGTCGGGCTCTTGTGTCGATTCTTCCTGGGCCAAGATCCTTCCCAAGAGCCCATCATGGTCAAGCACGCGGATCTGCTCTTAAAGACGCTCCCGCAATGGGACGACCAACAGGGCCTGACCAACGATCTCTACTACTGGTACTACGGTTCGTACGCCATGTACCAAATGGGCGGGAAGCACTGGAAGGCATGGAACAAGGCCATGAAGAAGGCACTTGTGGACTCCCAGGAACGATCGGGTTCGGCCAAGGGCTCCTGGGATCCGAACGGTCCTTGGGGTCACGTAGGCGGCCGCGTGTACTCCACAGCCCTGGGAGTGCTCTGCCTCGAGGTGTACTTCCGCTACGCGAGGGTGCTCGGCGCGCGCTAGCGTGTTTTTTTACAGCGGATTGCGCGGGACGCGGTAGCCCGTCATGTCCCCGGCGGTATTGCATGCAACACGGTCAGCCTAGTACTGCCCCAGACCCGGAACAGAGTCCGGAGACTGAAGCGTAAATGCAGGTCTCTGTTCCGGGTCGCGGCTGATCCCTACCCGTAGAGGAATCTCCATGGCGAAGCACTTGCACCGCAAGGACCCAGCGCTCGATGCCAACGACGCGGAACTCGACATGACGCCGATGATCGACGTCACCTTCTTGCTACTGATTTTCTTCATGTGCACACTGAAATTCAAAACGCTCGAAGGCCGTCTCTCGGCGTATCTACCGAATGACGTGGGTCAGAACGACGCATCCACGGAAGCCAGCGAGCCAATCGACATCGGCATCCATGTGCGCGTCACGGGAACCAAGTACAACGTTTACGGCGCCCCGTGGACTGCGGGCAGCGGCCAACGTTGGGACTACGGCGATGACCGGCGCGTGGATTATTCCCTCGGTCCGGTCCGTGGATTGGACCTCGCTGGCGTGCAGGCCAGGTTGGCCGGAATGGACAGCGAGTCCCTGGCGGCCGGGGTTTGCTTGAATCCAGGCGAGGGAACGCTCCAGGCAGAAGCGATCGCCATGCTCGACACTTTGCTCGCGAGCGGGATCACCGAAGTGCGCATCGCAGGCGCCCGCTAGTCCCAAACGACCCGCCTGAGCCCGCTTGGGCGGGTAATTCCTGGGATGGAATCCAATGCTGGATTCAGTCCCGGGCGGCGAGCCTGTAGGATCTCTGCCCATGCAGCGCGTGCTCCTCCTTAACCTCGTCGGCCTGACCCGTCGCCTGATTGGCGACCACACGCCGCACTTGCAAGCGTTCGCGAAGAACGGTGCATGCACATCCATGACGGATGTCTTGCCCGCGGTCACCTGCAGCGCGCAGGCCACGATGCTGACCGGACTCTCGCCTCAGGAGCATGGCGTTGTTGGCAATGGCTGGCTTGATCCCAATAATTCTGAGCCGCGCTTCTGGCAACAGTCGAACAAGCTCGTCTCGGGGGAGTTGTTGTACGAGGCCGCCCGCAAAGCGCACCCGGAGTTTACCTGCGCCAAGCTCTTCTGGTGGTTCAACATGGGCGCCCAGGTCGACTGGTCCATTACGCCTCGTCCGTTCTACTGCGCCGATGGGTTGAAGGTCCTGGCCACATACTCCGCACCTAGTGCCTTCGGCGCCCGGCTAGAAGAAGAGTTCGGCCCGTTCCCCTTCTTCGATTTTTGGGGACCCAAGTCCGGCTTGCCGTCCAGCCGTTGGATCACCGACATCACGCTGCAGACCATGGAGCGAGAGCGCCCGACACTGACCATGGCCTACCTGCCCCACCTGGACTACAACTTCCAGCGCTACGGCCCCGATGACGAACGCTCCGTTCAAGCGTTGAAGGAGCTCGACGTGCTCTTTGGTGAGCTGGCGAACGCGGCCGCAAATCAAGGGGTCGAGGTTGTAGCAGTCAGCGAGTACGGCATCGAATCGGCGCACACCCCGATTCATGTCAATCGCGCTCTCCGTGAAGCTGGTCTGCTGCAAGTGCGGCCCTCCCCGCGGGGCGAGGAGTTGGACGTGTTTGCCAGCCGAGCTTTCGCCCTCGCCGATCACCAAGTGGCGCACGTTTACGTTCGCGATGACGGGGACTTGCAGACCGTGCGCGAGTTGCTGGTGGGACTTCCCGGCGTGGACAAGACATGGGCTGGCGAGGAACGACGCGAAGTCCAACTCGATCATGAACGCGCCGGGGACTTGGTCTTGTGCGCCGCGCCCGGCGCCTGGTTTACCTACTACTACTGGACGGACGAGGGCCAACGCCCGGACTTTGCTCCGACGGTCGACATCCATTCCAAGCCCGGATACGACCCCTGCGAGCTTTTCGTGGACCCGGAGCTCTTCTCGCCCACCTTGCGAGTCGTGCGCCGGGTGCTGCAAAAGAAACTGGGCATGCGCTACTTGATGGATGTCATCCCCACCGACGCCACACTTGTGGGAGGAAGCCATGGGCGCGGTGCTTCGGATCCCCTGGATGGTCCCGTGTTTCTCTCTTCCGTTCCGCTGGAACAGTTGAATCCATCCGATTCCGCGGACCAGATCGAGATGGCGAGCGTGAAGGAACGGGTGCTGCACATCATGAGAGCAAAGCGCTAAGCTTTCCCGATGCCGCCCCTCGCTCGCCGCTACCTGAAGACTGCGTTCGCCTTTGGCATCCTTGGCGTGCTCACGGGCATGCACATGTCATCGGCCTTGCACTTACAGCTCGGGTCCATGCACCGCTGGTACCTGTCTGCGCACACGCACATCATGCTCGTTGGTTTCGCGATGTTGGCGGCGAACAGCCTGGCCCTGTGCCTCTTGCCCGAGGCTCCAGGGGGCTCCCGACATCGTCCGGGCCTCGACAAACTGGCCTACTGGCTGATAACCCTGTGCACGCTCGGGCGCTTCTCTTTCGAGGCCGCCATCGGATACATGAGCCCCGAACCGGGCTGGATGCACCAGACGATCAACGCCGTGGCCACCCTTCAGGGCCTCGGCTTGATCGTGTTCTGGGTCAACCAGTGGCCGCGCATTAACGGCCACAATGTCAGCGAACCACCGGCCTAGACGAGTCCACAGCCAGGGCCGGTAGATCGATGTGGAGTTCGGCTCCCGGATAAGCCTCCGGTAGAATCAAGCCACCGCCCACGGGCTGGCTGAGTAGCTCCACAGTCAAATTCGCGGACGCGCCATGTTCCAGGTTGCGGCCATTGGCGCCCAAACCGACTTGCATGGAGGTGCCCTCGTGCCCCACTCGCAAGACCGCGCCTGCGAGCCCCTGGGTCCCCACCAGAATGCCTCTGGATCTGTGGTAGAAGTGCCAGAGATTGGTGTCCACTGGACCCTCCCGTTCGATGTAGGCAGAGGAAGGCAGGGTCATTTCCAATCGAGCCATCGTCGCATCCGCGAAGCGTCCACTGAAGTCGATTTGAACGTCGAAGCCCAGGTCAGAGTCCGTGAGGCTGATCATCCGGCCCTCAAAAGTTGCCGTGCCATCGGCGAACTCCTGGAAACGGCCGCTGCTCGGGAGGATGAAATCCTCGGCGATGCCAGGCAGGTAGAGGGCGTGCCCGCCAGGCAAGTGCATGAAAGAAGAAGCAAGGGCTTCCTCTGCACCAAGCTCCAGTTTGCGAGAGAGCGCCATGCCCAAGCCAGCACGGGAATCGGTGGTCCGCAAGCGAACCTCTCCGCTCGGTTGCGAACTCACGTGCAAGTCGAATGGAATCTGAGCACCCATCGTGGTCGAGTCCCCGTGGGCGCCGAGGCCCAGGGATGCAACGCCGCCTGTAGAACGCACTTCGAGGCGAGCACCGGCTAGGTCATCCAATCCAACAAGTTGGCCCTCTACGGTTTCGAACTGGGTCCAAGCGGGCTGATCGCCTTCGACTTGCGTCGGGTCGATTCGGTCGCTGAGCCGCATGTCGACAAAGAAGCGGTGCGTTTGGAAATGCTCCCGGGTCACAATGCCCGAGATGCAAGCTATTCCATCAGCGGTCTGACGCATGCGCCCCCCCGAGGTGAATATGAAGTCGGCTCCCACCTGGTCGATCCAGAATCCGCCCTCCGTCACGAAGGTGGTTTGCTCGCTGCTGTTCTGTAGATCGACGCTCAGCAAACCACGCTGGGGCTCTTCACTCCCGGGCTCTGTTGAGTGTAGGTCGAACGTTCCATAGGCGCCTTCTGTAAAGCTGCGACCGTTTGCACCGAACCCGATCTGGAATGGAAGTCCGCGATTGCTCAGCACATAGTCACTGCCACTGCAGTCGCGCAGACCAATCAGACGGCCTTCAAAGCTCTCGTAGTTGTGCCAAAAAGCTGGATTGATAGGCCCGCCATTGGTTGAAAAAGCCCAAGACTCCAGTCCCGTCCAATTATCCAGTCGAGTGGAGTGGCTGCCGAAACCCGGACGTAAGTCGTCGAGCTCCATGTCCAGGAAGTAAGCACAGCTCTTGTCGCTGGCGCGAACAATCTGGCCCGAGAAGTGCACAGCTCCATTCTCTCGGGAGCTAAAGCAGCCACCCGCTTCAAAGACGAAATCGTCTCCAAGGGTGCCCAGGTCTGCTGCAAAAGTGTGCTGACCCCGGGGTAAGTTTCCATCCGCCGTGGCCTCGAAAGCAAATTGCACATTGGACCCCACCAAGGTCATTTCCAGGCCGCTGCGGCACTTGCCACGCTCGAGCCCAAAGCCTCCCGCGTCGGTGGGGCGCACTACATTGGTGATGAACTCTGCAAACACGCCCTGTCGCTTTTGTTCTTCGTCCACGCCGACGCCCACTCCAACTCGCAAGCTATTGTTGGATGACCTCAATTCGATCAAGGCCCCTTCAAACTGATCGATACCCCGCATGCTGCCCTCGAATTGATCGTAGGTGCGCCAAGATGCGGGATCCACAACGGCCATGCCTCCACTCAACCCCGTAGGGCCCACCAGCGGGTTCGCAGTGAAGTCCTCAATCGGCACCATGCTCCACGACTGACTACGGGACG
>JBLIMI010000068.1:0-10339 GCA_047638655.1 Minisyncoccia bacterium
ATGCTCCACATGGCCACCAACAAGAGCGGTAGGAGAGCCATGCAATGCCAACGCGCCACCTCCCGCGGGCCGTGCTGACGTGATGACTCCAGGAACAAGACAACGCCGGTCAGGAAGAACATCAGCAGCTCACCCAACCTCAACAAGGAGATGATCGGGGTCTGACTCATGGGTATGCCGAGTGTCGCCCATGCACAAAACAGGAGCACAGGCATCGAGTGCGTAGCCAAGATCGTCCTCGCCGCGTCCCTCCGTCTTATCAACAGAGCGAGCATCCCTGCGCTTGAGAGGACTCGCACCGAGAGCTTGAACAATGCATTTGAACTGCCCAGGGCACTCAGGCTCGATAGGCCACCCGCCTCTGCGTCGAACGTCAAGAAAGGTATGAAGGCAATGAAGTAGAACAGGTACGCCAGCGAGCGGGTACCGGAGAGGTACCAGGCGAAAAGCGTCGCTCCGAAGGCCACCAGGAGAAAGGAAATCATGCTGCCAAGGCCCCCCTCTTTCGGTGAGAGTGCTCGGCTTGCAGGCGCTCTCCGATACTCCATGCCAGCTCCAGGCGGGCCGCTCTCAGCCACCCCACTTGTTCAAAATCCGGGCATTGAATTGCGTTCTGCGCTTCGTCCGTGCTCGCCGCCCTCAAGACTTCAAGTCCGATGTAGGCCAGGCTACCGGTAGTTTCCTGGCTCATCCCAGGAATCAAGCAACGGGCTTCGCCTGCGACCAGGCTCACTAGTTCCTCTAGCAACAAGTCGGCACTGACCCGCCGCACTAGGATGCCTGTTTGCAAGTGAAAGTGAACAAGGTCAGCGAGAGCCGGGGCGTCCCAGGCCGCGAACTCCCAGTCAAAGACAGCTAACCGCTGATCCTCGTGAATGATGTTCCAAGGAGTGAAGTCACCATGAGAGAGCGCACACTGCAGTTCGCTACCGGAGAGAGCGAGGCGCAGGCCTTCCGCGAGTGTTCCCATCCCCTCGATCCATTCTGCATCCACGGTTCGCGCCAGCTGCGCAAGCAGCACCTCCGACCTCCGAAAACTCGGCAACTCATCAAACGCTCGCTGGTGGCCAGTGCCCTTGGCGAGCTGCGCAAGGTAATTGATGTGGGGCATCGCGACCTGATCTGCGGAGCGTTGGCCTCTCAGCGGCGACTGCGCCATCCACGCACAATGTTCGGTCTCTCCACTCGCAAGCAACCTGGGAGCAATTCCCGAAGGCAGCTTTGTTCTCTCAATGCGGTCAAGGGTACTCGCCTCGTGCTGAATTCTGGCTCGAGCCGGCTCTCCGAGAGAGACCTTCACGAAGCCGCGGACTTCACGGGATGCATCGTGGACCATCATCGTTGCTTTTCTAAGCAACCCGGGCACGCCCAAGGCAATCGCGATCATCGAGTCGGTGCATTGTGCGATCCAAGGGCAAAGAGGCGAACCCGCCGGCCCCTTGATGGCGACCAACACCTCACTGAAACCAGTCCGATCACCAAGGCCAACTTGGTCGAGCACTCCGAGGATTGAACGGGCGATGCGCCAGCGCCGACGCCCCGCGGGCAAGAATTCCTTCCCCGCATTTAGTCCGCCGCGCTGCGCTGGTAACAAGACGTGGCTTCCGCCCGTTCCAGGAAGCACCCGCCAGCGGTAGACGCAGCCTTCAGTGACTAACTTGTCCGACACTTTTCGGAGCATAGATAGCCGACCGCACCGTTCCCGTAGCCCGCTCCGCAGCCCACCTTGAATGGAGTCGAGAATGACAAGGGCTTCCCCGTTCCGGCACTCATTCCAGGCGTTGTGGACTTCTTCAACCGATGCCGGCCCATTTTGGCCGAGCACTCGGACGCCCTGCAAGGCTCCGCCCATGAGCGGGAACCAGGCCTCCATAGAGTAGGGCAGTTTCATTCCGACACCCCACCGAAGACGACGTCCAGCACCGCGTCGACCGACTCCTCGACCGTACCCTCGTTGTGAACCAGCGCGAACCCTGGCTCACTGACCGCCAAGGTCTCATAGGCGGCGATTTGAAATGCACTCTCTTCAGGGCTCAACTCTTGTTTGCGGCTTCGCACGGTTTCATAGGATGCGCTGACTACGATCACCTGATCGGGGGCAGGGACCCAGGGCTCCAAAAACCGGACCATCCACGTATTGCGGCGCACCCGACAGCGCAAAGGATCGACCAAGTAGTCATGGTAGTAGCGGTCGAACAAGATCAATGACTGTCGGCGGCGCCGGGGCAGCACGTTACAAAGGTGTCCCACGACGTAGTCAACCCAGTAGTAGGCGACACGCACGTTCGAAAGCAGTGCACCGGATGGCTTGGCCCGATGGGGTCGCACCATGTCAGTGTCTGTGTAAGTGGAGCGACCCAAGTGCAACAGCGTGTCCAGCTGCGGAATGACCTTGGTGCGCAGGTGCCAGGTCTGCGAAAGGTTGCTACGGAAAACGGGGCGTAGCGTTTCCTCCACGGCCTCCAAGACGGTTGATTTCCCTGCTCCGTCGGTGCCCAAGAACGCAAGAAAGAGCCCGCGCGGGCGCCAAATGGGACGAATTCGGGCTCCATAGGCAAACTGGAGGCAACCACTCAGGGAGCGCAACGGAGCACGTAGAACGCGACGCAGCAGAAGCTTGCGCCGGACGGAGCGTGCCATCTGCTGGAGTTCAAGAACCCTGCCCTCGGCAACGTGTTGCAGGAAGAGCGCGCTCATGCTTGGGCCGAGCAGGGTACGGAGGATGGACCGCAGCGCTGCTGGGGCTTCCTTCAAATTGTGCTGCAGGGCATCGGCGAACTCCTTCTTCACGACACCACCCGAAAGGTAGGGTCCCATGAAATTCGCCACCGACAGGACTGTGACGGGGGGAACTCGCAAGCCTGACGGCGACGTTTCTCCCTCCACGCACAACTGCTCCTGCTCCAGAAAAGGAACACCAAAGCACGCCTCGCTGTTGTGCACATCGATGGAGAGAAAGCTGTGCTTGCCGTCCGGAGTGCGGGCGTGCAATTGCAACTGCGTCAGGAACCCGGCCCGGTGCCTTTGCCAGACCCGGGCGGCGTGCTCAGCGCAGGCCTGGCCCAGTAGTTCTTCAAAGAGCGCCTGATGGGCGCTTGGGACAGAGATGTCAATGTCGGATCCAAGACGGACCTGAGGCAGCTTCTCGTGTCCGCGCAGAAACGCATGGGGGACGCCCCGCTCTACCATCGCACGCGCAACTGCACTAACGAGTTCACCCAGGACCCCGACCGCTTCAGGTTCGACTTCAAGTTTGGAGACCAGCAGGGGACTGTCGAGATGGACTGTGCTCATGGCTCTAGCCTGTCCGGCGACTCAGTTCATCCATCCTGTCTGAGCCATAACCTTCTCCATAGCCATTTCCGTAGTGATCAGCACCGGTGCTCTGTACGAAGTTCATGACCACGCCCGAGAGTTTGACTCTAGAACGCCTCAGGCGCTGGACCGTCTGAATCAACATGCCACGGGATACTCCGCCCGAGCGGTAGACAAGTGCAACCGAGTCAAACTTGTCTGCAAACGTCTCGACGTCGGAAACAAGCATTGCGGGAGGTAAGTCGAAGACTACGTGGTCATAGTTCTCTTTGAATTCCTCAAGCAAGCTGATGGCACGCTCCGTGCGGAGCAAGTCATTGGACGACCCATGCGGGTGACCCGCCAGTAGCAAGTCCATGCCTTCGACACCACTGGGGACGACACTCGCCCCCCACTCTTCGCGGCCCTCCAGAGCCTCTGCGAAGCCCGGTGCGTTTTGTGCATTGAAGTACTGGGCGACGCTCGGGCTGCGCATGTCGGCGTCCACCAGCAGGACACGACGGCCCCCACCTGCGAATGCCAGTGCCATGTTCAGGTTGGTCAGTGTCTTGCCTTCATTCGCTACGCAGGATGTGGCCGCAAACGTTCGGATACGCTCCCCGGACTCCATTGAAAAGCGAAGCGATTCCCGGATGGAACGGTAGCTCTCCGCCACGGCACCATGTTGGTCGTCACGCACAGGCAGGAAGTCCGCTCCTGAGCAACGTGCGCGCAACTTTCCATTGCGGAAGTCAGGCACACTTCCGATCACCGTCAAGTCGATTGCCTCCTCGATGGCAGCTTGAGTGTGTAGGCTGTCAAGCAGTGCGTTCCTCAACCAGGCCATGGCCACGCCCAGTATCAGGCCCAGCAAGAGCGCCACCGAGATGTTGGTGAACACTTTGGGTGAGCTACGCCGCATGGGGGGGGCAGCAGAATCGATGAGGATGGCCGACGGCAAGGTTCCTGCCTTTGCCAGTTGTGCTTGCTGCTGACTCTCTAACAGAATCTTGGCGATCCCGTTGAAAGCTTCTCGGCGACGAATCGGCTCTGCCAACTGTCGCTCGTGCTCGGGCAACTTGGCCAGCTCACCTTCAATGTCAGCGATTGCCCTCTGGAGCGATGTTTCGCGGATACCCAGCCCGGTCAACTGACTGGTCAAGTTGTCTCTGACGAGAGCAATCAAACTCTCAGCGGCGGTATCGATGCGGCCCCGCTCATCGCTGGCCCAGCTTGCAATCGCTTCTTCATGAGCGCGGATGGACTCGGCCTGAGCCTCCAGGCGGTTCTCGGCTGCTGACAATCGTGTCTCGCTGTGTTCGGTCAAACGCGAGACCAACGCTGCGCGTGCCGCCACCCTGGAGACGCGGTCGAGATGTTTGGCCGTAACGAGCTCGCCAAAGTGCGCTAGCTCGCTTTCGAGAGTGGCAATCTCCTCCAAGTACCGAATCGCAATCGTATCCTCAGCGATGGAGCCCGATGCCAAGCGTGTCAATTGGCCCATGTCCCCAGAGACCACAGCTTCCACCGACTGCTTCAGTGCGGCCGTGTCAGTGACAAGGATCTCTCGTTCGAGCCGGAGATTGGTCAAGTCTCGCTCCAGGAGCAACTTGTACGCACTTCCGTCTGACCTTCCGATCCCCGCGGCAAGAGCACGGAGCTCGCCTATGGCCTGAATGTGGCTCACCGTCAGTGGGTCAGAGAGGGCCGGTCCCAACAGAGCCAAGCCCCGGATGTCGCCCTCATCGATTTGCCGACGCGCCTCGGTCAGCGCCCGACGGCTGAGCATGATCTGAGTCTTCTCTCCCTCGTACTCAGCCAGTGCGTTGATCATCGCCTGTGAGGTGGCCGACACGTTGATCGCCCTGGCGTGCTCCCTAGCGAGACTCACCACTTCCTGCTCTGCAAGACTGAGTTGCTCGAGGACTCGCTCCAGCTCTGTATCAACAAAGCCCAATGTACGGTCGGCGCGCTGACCCCCCAGGTACATGCTGCGTAGGAAGTAGCCCTCCGCCAATGCGTTGGCCTGTTCGGCAACGATGTCGGGACTGCCGCCCTCCACCGTCAGCTCAAGCACACCAGAGTTACGAGCCGTTTCGCGCACGCTCGTGTGCTCCATCAATTCCTCAATTGTGGTGCGCACGGAACGCCGCTGCACCCGGTAGCTCTGTCCCGCAAAGCGCCCAGTGGCCTGCAATCGAATCGACTCGCCCGCATAGGTCAAGACTGACCCGGGCACGTACTCGTAATCCAGCGCGTCTTTTTCTCCGAACCCCATCCAACCGGGTCTAGAAATGCGAACCCTCTCTTCGTCGAGGAATCTCACACGGAGTTCATCCACTTCGTGGCCATCCTTGGCCGGGAAGGCGACGTACAGCCGGTGCGTTCCCGTCTTACCCGCGCCGAAAGTGCGCAGCAAAGAGGCGTAGGGGGACAAGTCTTCGGGTTGAATGGCGACGGTCATGTCGCGGAACGCAGGCTCCAACTCGATGCGCGCATCTCCGCCGAAGGACTCTAGGGGCTGGTCCCACCCGGGTGAGCCCTGGAGAACCTCCTCTGCCAATGAACGCGAACGCAGAAGGGCAATTTCACTCTCCGCAGCGGGTGCGCTCGTCAATGCCGCCAAGTCTGCAAGGGGGCCATTGCCCTTGCCTTCCTGCTCTAGACGGAGGATGGCTGCTGCCTTGTAGACGGGTGTGCGAGTCAGTGTGTAGGTGATAGAGAGGCTCACTACGACCAACGCGGTCAGGAGAATGGTTCCCCGCCAGCGTTGCCCAAAGGCGATGAACTCCCCAATGGAGATGAATTCATCGCGGCCCCCTGATTGATTCGATTCGTAATTCATCTTGACTAGAACGTCTCGGCGATAATGGCCACAGCAGTAATTTGACTGGTTGCAAAGCCGATCCCGTGCAGGATCGGGAGCACCTCATCGCGGAAGACACCCACGCCCGAACGAGGAACGAAGACCACATCTCCTGGGTGTAGCCAGCGCATGCCCTCGGCTCCCGGGGTCTCACCATCGAAGAAGTACACCGCACATCCGCCGTCCGATTCACGACGGATGATGGCGACTCGGTCACGACGGGCACCTAACTCAAAGCCGCCGGCGTGAGCCAACGCCTCCAAGGCTGAGGTGGGTCGATCCAATACGAGCACGCCCGGACTCTTCACCTGACCAAGGAGATGGACCTGTTGCGCTCCACGCTCCATGACGGAGAGCCCGACCGAGGGGTTCTTTAAGTACTCGCTGAGCGCAGTACGAATGCCCTGCTCTGCTTTCTCGAGTCCGTAACCGGCCACATGGACCGCTCCGCAGAGCGGTAGGATGATGGAACCAGCCGCGGTCACTCGGTAACCGTGTTCGTTGACGAGTTCCGGATGCATGGGGATCACAACCTGAATCACGTCATTAGGGCCGAGCAAGACTTCCGGCGCCATGGACGGTGGAAAGGAAGCTTCTGAAGCCTCGACTGCCTGAGGCAACTCAGGGGATGCGCAAGCGAAGAGCCCAAACAGGGCCAGGGCGAGAATCGACTTCATTTGGGAAGTTGCGTGCATGAATTCGTGACGACCGAGAAGGCTTGGCTGGTGGAGGCTCGATGGGAGCAAATGAGAAGCAGCCGAATTGGGTGGTTCGACGGGGGATTCCGGCGGAGGGAGGACTTCTTATCGAGCCCCCTCCCCTGGATGCGTAATGACTCCCACCCCCACCGGGCGCCTATTCCCACGATCGGAACAATTTTCAGGGTGCGCGAGCAACGCCCCGATTCGGGACACGGGATCCGATCACCAAAGTTGGGACTCGCTGGCGGTCGACCCTCAATGCCCTGCTGAATCGGGACGATCCAACTCCCAACATCCCCCACCGCCGGAGCCACCACGAGGAAGACACACATGGCGACTTGGATTGTTGGAGACATTCACGGCTGCGCCGAGGAACTCGCCGATCTCGTCGATCGCTTGGCCCTGGGGCCGGACGACCAACTGCTTTCTTGCGGAGACCTCTTTCACCGTGGCCCCGACCCCATCGGAGTGATCGACGTGCTCGAGAGCGCTGGCGCCCAGTTCATTCTGGGCAATCACGAACGAGCCGTACTGGCCCGCGTCGGGCTGGATCCGCGCCGAGTGGATGGGTCGGATCGCGCAGAGTCCAAAGTGCGCTTCGAGGACATGCTGGTCGAAGACTTGGCTGGTGATGGACGCCGACGCTGTGAAGTGAGCCAGGCAGACGTCAGTCGCATCATGAAATTCCTCACGACACATTCGGGCTATGCCCTCTCCGACGACACTGTCCAGGGCGCGGGAAAAACTCCAACGGGCGACCCGTGGTGGCTCGTTCACGCGGGAGTTGAACCGGGTCGGCCGCTCTTTGATCAACGGATTGACGTGCTCAGCTCCGTTCGCCGCCTTGATCGGCCCGGTAGACCCTACTGGTACGAAGTCTGGCGCGGGCCTGCTCTGGTCCTGTTCGGCCACACACCCGGCCGTATCCCGCGCGCTAACCGTGCTGGAGGCCGCTTGGTCTCGTTGGGCCTGGATACGGCCTGCGTTTATGGCGGTCGACTGACCGCCTACTCTCCCGAACTCGACGAGGTCATGGCGGTGCCTGCACGGCGCAAGTGGGTCGTGCAAGCCTAGCGGTCCAAGATCATGTCGTCCGCCCAACAAGGAGTCACAACTCCGGAACAGCTACGCTCCGGATTCCAGTGGCCCGGATCGGCTAGCACGCGCCTGACCCTTTTCGATCAGGCAATCGTTAGCGGATCCAATTTCCTAAACACCGTCATCCTGGTCCGAGGGCTTGGTTTAGCGCTGTTTGGTGAATTCAGCATGTTGTGGCTATTGGTTGTGTTCTTCGTCAGCGTTGAGCAAGCCCTGCTCGGGCAGCCACTGCTCACCTTTGTCCCCAAGAGCGAGGACAAAACAGGGCGCGGATACCTTTCCGCTGTCCTTCGGCTGGCCATTGCATTCACGATCCTGGTCGCTGCCTCCACCACGCTCGGCTATGGAGTCTTCCTGAGCCAGTGGGACTCAACAAGCCTCAGCGGAACTCTCGTACCGCTCGTGCTCGCCGTGACTTTCAAGCAAGCCCACGCATTCGTGCGCTCGGGATTTTTCTCCACCGGGCGCCGCGACCGAGCTTTTTGGAATGACCTCATCGCCTACCCGGGCCAGCCCATTGTCATGTTGGTCCTGTGGAAGTCAGGACACCTGAGCATTCCGAATGCACTTTGGGTGATTGGCGCCTTCTCACTGGTTGCCACGTTCATCGGCGTCCTCAGTTACGAAGGACGCTCGGCTCCCCCCCACTCATTGCGCCAAACCGCTCGTCGCCACTGGAAGTTCTCCAAGTGGATGACGGTGATGGCTGTGGCCCAGTGGTTCGGATCAAACTCTTATCTGGTCGCTGCTGCAGCGCTGCTCGGTGCCTCCGCCGTGGGAACACTGAAGGCCGCCCAAACGGTCATTGGAGTGCTGCACCTATTGTTCCTCGCTATGGAAAACGTCGTGCCCGTCACCGCGGCTCGATTGCTAACCCGGGAGGGCAAAGTGAGCATGAAGCGCTATCTTCAGAGAGTTGGCAAGCTAGGCCTCGCTTGCACCGCATCCATCAGTTTGGTGCTCATCTTGCTGGCACACTCGCTGCTCGGGCTGCTGTACCAGGGTGAAGTCACCCCAGAACTGGTGCTGGCCCTGAGAGGCCTCGCGGCCATGTACTTATTCAGCTTTCTGATTTCACTCTTCCAAATCGGCTTCCGGACCATCGAGTCCACGCGGATCATCTTCTTGACCTACATGGTCAACACCATCGTGGCCATCTGCCTGGCAGAGACCGTCGTCGAGAGCTTCGGTTTCACGGGAGCGGTCTGCGGCATTATCGGGCAACAAGCACTCTTGGCCACGCTGCTAGGCATCGTCTGGTGGCGGCAAGATCGGGTACCGGCGGCGCCTTTCCCAGTTTCGGACACCCCCGGCAATATACCTCACGGGATGCCCCAACAACTCCGACGTAAGTAGTGGATCGAAGGCGGTGCCGCAGGTTTCCCACCTGCACCTCCCAATTCCAACACCACCTTCGAATTCAGGACTCCCCGTCCTGATGCTCCTTTCCCGAGTCGCCAGCCTGAGTATTCCCCCTCGGGTTGGCGACACCCCCTCCTTACGAAAAATTGAAATGACCACCTGGATCGTTGGCGACATTCACGGCTGTGCCGATGAATTCGATCAATTGCTCCAGCGCCTGGGCGCTTCGCCCAGTGACTCGATCATTTCTTGCGGAGATCTCTTCCATCGAGGACCCGACCCTGCCGGAGTCATGGACTTGATGACGGATTGCAATGCCCAATTCATCCTGGGCAACCATGAGCGAACCGTTCTGAAGCGCATCGCGCTCGACCCCCAGGAGGCAGACGGAAGCGATCGCCCTAGCCTTCGCGTGCACTTCCCCACCGTCGTCGCTTCCGACTTGGATGGGGATGGTCACGAACCCTGCCACATCCCGGTAGATCGTCGTCGGGAATTTCTCGTCTTCCTCCAAACCCACGAGGGCTACTTCCTACGCAGTGATCATGTCGATGGCGCAGCTTCCGTCCATGATGCCCGTCAGTGGGCCGTGGTGCATGCAGGCGTCTTGCCCGACCTGGCGCTGGAAGACCACAGCCCCTATGACTTAACACGTACGACCCGACTCAAGCTGCCGGACGAGCCCTGGTGGTATGAGCGCTACGAGGGCGACGACTTATTGCTCTACGGACACACGTCGGACAAGCTTCCCCGGATCCACCGATCGGGCTCCAGAATGAACAGCCTCTGCCTGGATACGGCATGCGTGTACGGAGGCTCATTGACCGCCTACTCCCCAGACCTCGACGAACTCGTGAGCGTTCAGGCCAGGAAATCCTACGCGGCCTGACTCCTCCAACGGAAGCTAGAAGCTGACCTTCAATCCCATGGCAGCGTACACAGGCTTGGTGAGTTCACTCTCGCCGCGGTAGCCACTGACGCCATCATGGAATCGAACTTCGCGCCAGAGCATCTTTCC
>JBLIMI010000069.1:0-10177 GCA_047638655.1 Minisyncoccia bacterium
GATTGCTGGGCGCGCCGTGGTGGGGGACGCAGAGGTCGATTGCGCCGAGCGGCTAGGCGGTCTTCTCAAGTCATACAGCCACGCCGCGTAGCGTTCGATGGGTGCTGGCTGTGACTAGGCCGACTGAGGAGGAACGTCCTCTGAATGACGTCTTGCGTGGATGGTCTAGTCACGGCCGGGATTCCGGCTGCTTGTTCTCCCCAAGCACAGACTCCAGCACTACTGAGGTGACCTTCCTATTAATGGATAGCACGCGATCGACCGCACGAGGTCGGTAACGATTCGAGACTAAGACGATTGGGTAGGGGAGACGCGCCCTGTTTTCAATTTTGCACCAACGCCCTGACGGCCCGCATATGGTTTTCGGGAGCGACACGTGAGGCGGCCGCCAAACAGAAAACGCAGACGCTCAAGGCCCTGCAAGAACGAGGCCCTGGTGGACATGCTCTACTTAGGCGCCCGTGTCGCTTCTTGGAAGAACTGATTCTCTTACCTGTCGCAACGTAACCGCGGGTTGTTGAATCAGGACGTGATGTTCGGGCCTTCAGGAAGTGCAGGCCGACCAGCGGCTTCCCGCGCCCGCTTCTCCTCGACGCCGCGCAACGCCGCTTCGGTGAAGACTCGAAAGCCGTACTCGGGTCGATAGCCGTGGATCTCCGTCACGTCGAGCGCACGCATGTAGGCGAGAATCTCCTCCGAGATGACCTGCCCGGGCACGAGCACCGGAAACCCCGGCGGATAGGGAGTTACGAACGAGGCCGAAACGACTTCGCGTCCCGACGCCATCACCTCCGACAGCGAGCCCTCGATAGTCAGATACTCGAAAGCGCGCTCGTCGTAGGCCAGGAAGTAGGCCTCGCGTAAGTCGCCTTCCGGCGAGCCGCATTCCGGACGCGGACGGAACGCCCGGTGGAAGCGACTGAAGTTGGGCAGCGGCGGCAGGAGTTCGGTCAATCCGGCGACGCGCGCCTTGTGCATTCGCTGCTCGCGCGGGCTGTGATGCTCGGCCTTCTCTTCGAGCCCTAGTGCGATCTTGACCAGCACCTTAAGCAAGTAGGCGATCGCCCCGCGCGTGGTGCCGATGTTGACGATGAACAACAGAGTGTTCCGCGTTGTCTTGTTGACTTGGATGTCGTGCTTGTCCATCAGCATCTGCTTGAAGGTGTCGCCTTCGATGCCGGTACGCCCGACGTAGAGCGTCACGCGCGTCGGATCGAGTGCCAGCTCGTCTTGCATGTAGGCCTGCTCCATGCGCTGGAAGCCCGTCTCCGAGTCATAGAACGCCTCGATGCCCGATTGCCGCAGCGTCTCGTCGGGTACGACGTCGCTTACCTTGAGAAGGCCGAAGTACTTCATCAAGAGCGGGTGCTCTTCGATGCGGCTGCGCAGGACCATCGCCAGTTGCACTGTGCGCTTAACCATCTCGTAGCCCTCGAGCTCGACCTGTCGCCGGCCGACGTCGAGTGACGCCAGAATCTGGTAGTTGGGCGACGTCGATGTGAAGGTCATGTAGGCCTCCTGGAACGCGTCCGCGGCCAACCTCTCGAAGTCTTGGTCGCGCACGTGGATCATCGACCCTTGCCGCAGAGCGGTCAGCGTCTTGTGAGTCGAATGGGTAGCGTAGACGCGCACGCGGGTCTTGTCCGGGTCGGGCATCAGCGCGTTGTCGAGCCAGGTCTCCTCGGCGTCCTGGTCTTTCTGCTCGAACTCTTTCTTCCAGTCCGCGTACTTGTCGCGGTATTGCTTCGATCGCAGTTCGCGCTGCAGGACACGCGCCGTGAACATCGCGCTGCGGGTGCGATACACGGGCAGGAACCTCGCGAATGCAAACCACGCCTCGTCCCAGACGAAGATCAGATCCGGCTTGATGGCTAGAAGTTCGCGCATCACGCGTGCGGGGTGATACATCAGTCCGTCGAACGTGCAATTCGTCAACAGCACCATGCGCACCTGATCAAGCCGCCCCTCACGCTTCAAGGCCAAGAGTTGCTCCTTGATTCGGCGCAGCCGGACCGCCCCGTACATCGTGTAGTCGTTGAGCGGGTACGGATCCAGGTAGATTGGATAGGCACCGGCGATCACCAGGGCGTAGTGGTGCGACTTGTGGCAGTCGTGCGATACGAGCACGATGTCGCCCGGACGAACCAAGGCCAGCATTACGATCTTGTTGGCCGCCGACGTGCCATTGGTCACGAAGTAGGTCTTACGGGCGCCGAATGCGCGCGCGGCGAGTTCTTGCGAGCGCTTCAGGGGCCCGTGCGGCTGCAGCAACGAGTCGAGCCCGCCGCTGGTCGCCGAAGTCTCCGCCATGAAGATATTGGTGCCGTAGAATTGCGCCATGTCGCGGATCCAATGCGAACGCACAATCGATTTTCCGCGCGAGATTGGCAGCGCGTGGAACATGCCGGTCGGCTTCTGACTATGCTCCTTCAACGCCGAGAAGAACGGAGTTTCGAAGCGCTCTCCGATGCCCTTGAGAATGCTCAGGTGCAGCTCGAGAAGGTCCTCCTCGCCATAGAACACGCGACGGAAATCCGAGTCCGTTTCGCCGGCGACGTCCTCCACCGATTCGTCGGTATGGAGGAACAAGTCCAGCTCCGGACGCAGGGCCTTGACCAACCGGCCCAGCGCTGACGCACGGCTACGCTCGGAGGCGTCGTTGAGACCAGCCCTGTCCACCGCCAGCAGATCGTCGCGCAGTTCGGGCAGAGTCACGTGGGACTCCAGCGGAAAGCTGTAGCGCAGCACACACGTCTGGATGTTGTGGTTGCACTGCACCGCGATCAGCGCGTCTTCGGCTGAGTTGACGACGACCACGTCATAGATGAACTGGTCCTCGGGCCTGCGCATGGCCAGCATGCGGCGCCGCAGCTCGATCTCATGGTCGGGTGACATATCGTCGACCAGCACCATCTCGAAGTAGGGCCGCGCCTCCGTCGGCGCATTCTCGAGTGATTCGCTGCGGTCCGCCTCACCGCTCCCCCCATCCTCGTCTTGACCGAAGATTGCGGTCAAGTCACGTCCGCGGTAGCTCTCACTGACCAGCATCCGCGTTAGGCGCGCGACCTGACGTGACAGGCCCCGATAAATGCCATTCTTGAGCGCGAGCACCAAAGTGGCGACTGCGCGGGCACCCGGGAAACAGTAGTACGCCTCGATCTCGGTCAGGACTTGGAGGGCCTCTGTGACCTTGGCTTGCCCCGGTTCCGTGCTGCCCACCTGCGACGAGACCCGATCGAGGCGTGCCGTCAGGTGCTTGAGCTCAGTCCATGCCTCGAGGCGAAACTGCGAAACGCCATAGTGCGCGCGAAAATCATCGTCCTGGTCTTGGATCATGTCAGTCTGCCTTGAAGTTGATGCAGGCCATCGGACCACGCGACCGACGAGTGTCCTAAGGATCGCTTGCGAACCGAGGGTGCTTCGTTCATCGGCAAAGAGAGATCTATCGTAACACACTAGACTGCAAGGAGCTTACGACCAGGTTGGACCCATGCGACAAATGTGGGTACCAATGGAACAAAGAGCCCAGGAGGAGACCTGCGTGCCCCAACGAGGAGTGTGGACGCCACGGCCAGCACGACCAGGGCAACATCGTGCTGCACGGCTTCTCCAAAGTGAAGCGGGGGAGCCGAGGCCGATATCGCTGCAAGGAGTGCGGCAAGACCTTCGGCGCTACCGCGGGTACACCCTACAAGCGCCTGTAACGCCCCATGCGAGCTTTTGGCCGCGTAGATGCTGAGTGTGGAAGGCATCAGCAAGTCTGCCATCGCACACCTGGAACGCTTGTCGTGGAACACGGTCACCCGGTGGCTGGACTTGGCCGCAGCCGCAGCGAGGGTATTTAACCGCGATCGTGTTCGCCGTTTCGATCTCCACAAACTCCAGCAGGACGAACCGAACACGTTTATCCAAAGCCACAAAAGACAGACGCGGGTGTTCGCTGGAATCGTAGTTTCCTCACGTCTGTGGGCTGGAACGCTCGTTGAATCCCGGTAGCTGCGCAATACGCGACAGTTCGTACAGAACATAGCCTGGGCAGCACATACGAACTCATGCCAGCTGATCACTACGGACGGCTTTAAGTTTTACGGCCCATCTATCCGGCGCTTGTTTGTCCCCGGGGGTGTCTACGCGCAGATGATCAAGCGGATCACGGGCAGTCGCGTTGTACAAGTGGGGACGACGGTCGTCCTTGAGTCCGAAGACATGCCTGCAGACGCACTGCATGTGTCGGAAGACTCCAACAGGCTGAACACGGCATTCATCGAGCGGCTGAATCTCATCATCCGGCGCGGGTCGCCTTACCTGACTTGGCGTTCACCTTGCCATGCCAGGAAGAAGCGAACAATCGACGACCACCTTGAGCTGCTTCGTAACTGCTACAACTTTGGCCGACCCCACGGATCGTTGAAGTTCGGAGAGGCTGTCAGGACACCGGCGATGAAGGCCATGCTAGCGACCAAGAGGCTGTCCTTTCGGGGCATCTTCACGACACGCACATCTCGCGTGCCTTTGGTGCTTGTGCAATCTCAGGCCTCGTCGCATCACGGTCAGATGGAGTCCGCGAAGTGCGCCGCATAACCACAGCCGAAGAAGGAAGCACCGAACTCCCCTGACACCGGTCTGCGAGGTCCGCAGACCTTAGCCCCATCCGAGCTGCTTGAGACTAATGCCGTCGTTCCAGATCTTGGTCATGTGGCGGATCTTGTCGCCGTCAAACTGCATGACGTACACATAGTCGGCCTCGATTTGTCTTCGGGTCGGCGGCACCGGACCGCCATCTTCCGTGTGCGTACCCCTGAAGATCCCGTAGGCAGCCACGTTCTGGCGCTCGTCGTCCACCGCGAATGACCGCACCTCGTACGACCCGTCGGGAACGGGCGTGAGCAAACCCTTCATCCAGTCGGTGTATCCCTCCAGCGTAGAGACGCCCGCAAGGACGTCCGCCTGTGCAGAGAAAGTCGCGCCTTCGTGACAGTACTGTCGGCACTCCTCCCAACCGCTTCCCGTTTCACAGGCTTCGAAGAATAGCTTGGCCGTTTCTTTCATCTTGGTCATGGTTCTCATTTTCGCAAGTCTGTTAGCAAAACTGCAAGCGCAAACGAGCATGGGGGCAACCTGTGCACAATTATCCCACCTGGAGTTCCCGCGGCTGGCCCTCCTCATGCTTCGAGCCTCGTGATCCGAAGGCTCTTGCATGAACTCCCGAGTCCACCCGAGCTTCAAGACCAAGCATTGTGTAACGAACTAGCCTCAGTACGACCAGGCATTGGTGGGGAGGGGGAACATCACTTTGTGGATCTCTGAGGATGCGATGGAAGCCTGGGTACCCTCATCCAATGGAAGGCGCGGAACTCCTCAGCGGTACTCAGAATTAGCGATCGAGACTGCCCTAACGTTACGCCTGCTCTTTCACTGGTCCCTCGTCAAGCTGAGGGATTCCTACGCTCTCTGTTTGAGCTAATAAGCCTCAACCTGGAGGCTCCTGATCACACGACTCTCGCCCCCAGGTCGCGGGCTCTCAGCGTCCAGCTAGACGCCCCTTTGGGCCGGCAGGATCAAGAGCAGAAGGGGCGACGCAGTCTATGACACGGGGGGGGGCATCTACAACGCGGCTGAGGCTCGCGGCGCAATGGCTGTGGTTTCACCAACGCGAGCCGCGGCAATGAACCGACGGAAGACTCGTCTCCCGTCGAGGGACAAGGCCATACGCCGCGCAAGACGAGTCGGTCGTAGGCAATGGAAGAAGGAGTCTGGCTACCATCATCAAGGTCGCGTCGAGAACACGTTCTTCAGAGACAAGTCCATCCTTGGTGATCGCCTTCGGTTACGCACGTGGAATTTCAGCAAACCGAAGCGACCGTTGCGTGCAAGATGCTCAACCGCTTGATGGCGATCAGGCACCAAAGATCACTATCGATTCGCGACTAATCCGATTGGGTAGGGGAGACTCGCCTCCTTTCGAAGTGTGCACCAGCGCCGCGGCTTCCTGGCCGTGCCCCTCACGCCCGTCCTGCTGATCACCCTCGCTAGCTCCGAGGCGACCCTGCCGATCGCCATCATGATGGGCAGCGGTCCGCAGATGGTCTCGCGTAAAGAGCGCAAGCAGCAGCGCAAGGAAGAAGCGGATGCCGCGGCCTAGGCGCCGCTTTCGCTCCCGGCGCGGATGAACTCCAAGGTCTCTTCCGAGGGACCATCCGCCGGTTTGGTCAGCTTGGAGACGAGCACCAAGAGGCCGACGTTGAGCACGATGCCGTAGAGTCCGGCGTGAATAGCGAAGGGCCTGAAGTCCGGCCTTAGGGAGAAGAACACCGTAACTACCGTTCCTCCCAACAGGCCAGCTAGAGCCCCGCTGCGCGTAGCACCGCGCCAGCACAGGGCAGCGACGACCACCGGCGCCAACTGGCCAACGGGTCCGTAGGCCAGCACCAAGCGGTCGACCAAGCTCTGGCCACCTCCCACAGCCATCCAATAGGCCCCAGCCAGGATCGGCACGAGCAGCATGCGCACGGCGCGACGCTCGGCCTCGGGGTCGAGCTCCTTGCCGCAGCCGGAAATCCAACCGTCGCGAACAAGGATCGACGCGGACGCGTGCAAGATGGCGTCCCCCGAGGACATGGAAGCCGCCAATGCGCCCGCGCAGAAGAGGCCCACGATCAAGGGGTGCAACTCCAGATGCAGCAGCAGGTGCGGCAGGATTTGGTCCGGCTGGGAGGGCGGGTTGCTGTAGAGAATGCCTGCGAAGCCGATCAAGAGCAGCGGCACCAGGAACAACTGAAAAGTCGGGTAAAGCACCACAGTGCGCTGCAAGACGCGCGAGCTCTTAGCCGTGAAGGCCTTCATGAAGAGGTGCGGCCAGAAGCTGAAACCGATGGCAAGCACAAGCACGGTGCTGCCGTATTCACTCCAATTCCAAGGGGTGCCGGATCCGGTTAGGCCAGGCGGCGTGAGGTACTCGGGCTTCTCCGCGGCCAGGCGCTCAAACATGGGAGCGATGCCCCCATAGAGCATGGTCGGCACGGTGATGCCCAGCACCCAGGCCAGTACCAACATGAAGATGCCCTGGAATGTATTGGTCCAACCCACGCCCAGCACACCACTCTTGGCCACGTACAGAAACACGACCCCATAGACCAAGAGAGCGCCCAGCTCCGTGGACACGACGCCTCCGGTGACCACTTCGAGCACGATGCCTGCGCCCTTCATCTGCAGGGCCAAGTACGGCAGGAAAGCCAGCACGCTCACCAGCGCCATGAGCAGCGCCAGGCCGCGACTGTCAAAGCGGTGGGCCACCATCTCCGCTTGCGTCACGAAGCCATACTTGCGCCCGAGCCGCGCCGCACGCGGGCCAAGCCAGTAGAAGGGAATGAACCCCAGTGTTCCGTAGGCCAGAATCCAGAGCACGGACACGCCCTGGGAGTAGGCCTTGCCCGGCGCGCCCAGGAAGGCGAAGGCGCTGAAGATAGAAGCGCCCGTAATGAAGTACATGACCAGAGTGCCCATGCCCCGGTCTCCCGCCACGTAGCCGGTGGCGCTCGCGCTCGAGCCCTTGCCCGCGCGCAGGCCGATCACCAGGCAGGCCACCAAGTACGCGCCGGCTACGCCAGCAATGATCCACTGGTCCTGCATCAGTCCTTTGCCCCAACCTTGCAGTGGTAGAGCGCCAGGGTCAGGAAGGTCAGCACCACCCAGACGGTGTTCCATGCCAAAGCGAAGGGCAAGCCCAAGACAAAGGGCTCAACGCGCCCAGCGATCAGGTCCGGCCCAGGCCAGGCCAAGGCCAACAGCGCGATCAGCAAGTAGACGCCTAAGGCCACATGCGGCCAACGAGGAGCAACACCCATGGGTCGCAGCATACCGAACCTGGCTAATAACCCCACCTGGGATTCGAATGCGATCCCTCTACCATCCAAGCCCCCAGGGCACCGCCCAAGCCAGAACTCCCGTTCTGACGAGGCAATCCTAGAAGCAACGAGCGACCTGTCCTTACCGAAAACCCTGCACGGGCACCCAAGGCCCTGTTTCGGTGGGCTTTCAACACCCTACCGACTGAGTTGGGTAGAGGCAGTGCCCGGCGGTCACCATCATCGGTGGCATGCCCTGGATCCTCAAACTCCTGCAGCTTGTCCGCCTCTTCGTTGAGGACCGTCAAATCCATGCTCAGGTGAACGTCGCTCTTCGACATCAGCTAGTCGTTCGATGCGGGACGTGAGCCGCCCCAGGACCCATGACAGCCACCGAGTGTTGCCGAGAGTGCACGGAGCACACCATACCAATGTGGCGCAGGCATATACCTCGCGAGTTGAACGAGTACGTCGAGTACCACAACGGGCCTGTCCTCATCAGTCGCTTGAGCGCGAATCGCCGCTGCACCGATCCGTTGAACGAGTCGGCAATGTGTGCGCCAAGCCTGTTCTCACTGGCCTTCACCTTCGGTATTACGGCGCCAGCTGAACCGGCGAGCCCGTTCTGCTCCTTCACTGTTTTTGGGAGAGGTGCGCCTGCGCCCTGATACAGCGACCTTGCGTGGTCGGCCCTTACTTGTACTGTCGATCGAGATGGTCAACGGACGGCCGGATAGGGTTTTCGGGAGGCACATCCTCCTCTTCCGGAGGATCGGAGATGCCCTTCGTGGGATCGTAAATCGGCGCGTCATATCCCGCGATATCCGCCGGCTTCACGCCCCGACGATAGCCCCCAAAGTCAAAAGTCGTCGGATGGTAGGGACCGATGAACTCGATCGGCCCGTCCGGCTGAATCGACTCTTCCATGCCCAGGCACCAAAAGTGTGCGTTGATCAGCATGCGCCTGAAGTCCGCGCTCAAGAGGTCTTCCGAAGCCCCGTGCGTGGTAGTGAAGACCCGTGAATTCGGATTGCCCGACTGGTAGGTACGCACCCAAGCCACCGCGTGCTGCATCTTTTGCCTCTCGTTCGTCGCGGGGGGGGAGTCCGGTGTCATGCCGTCGAGGATCTGACCCCGCGCCAACGTGGTGCTCCCCTCAACCGGGTGCCCCACATACCCGCCGCACACCGCATGAGCTTTCTTCACTCCCCGCAGAATCGCATGTCCCAGTTGCGACGGCTCAAGAATCAAATTGGAACTCTGCCTGTGGTTGTCCCCAAAGTGCCCGACCCAGTGCTCACCCAAAATCTCTTCACCGAAGCCGTGCTTCCAGTTGTCGCCTGCGCCCTGCCCAACCTCGCCGTGGCCCTTATAGCCTTCGTTGTAGCGAGCGAACTCGCCCTTGATCCCTTTGAACGCGTGGGTAGACGTACGCAATCCGATGACGGGTCTACCGCTGTTCAGGTAGTCGTCGATGTGCCGCATCTGATCGTCCGCAAAGCTCTGGAAACGCAAGAAGACCACCATCAAATCGGCCGTCTTGAGCGCCTCGAGATTCGTGATGTGATCACTCCCCGGCTCTATCTCCCCGCTCTCTTCATTCGTCGTAACAATAAAGGTGCACTTGAACCCATAGCTCTTAGCAAGAATACGCGCCAACGCCGGAAGCGATTCTTCCCCGCGGTACTCGTGATCCCCTGAGATGAAGACGATGTGCTTCCCCTTACCCGGGCCACTCTCACCTTCCCAGACAACCGTATTGGCGTTCTCTTCCCAAGCCGCAACCGGTTGAGCGGTCGCCGTATTTGAACCGTGCCGGATCAGCAGCGAGGAGAGTACGAAGAAGAACAGGAACAGTGGCAGCGCCGGCATCTTGGGTAACTTCATGGCGACCGACAATACTCTCTTGAGGGTAGGCGGTCCAAGGCAGGGGTAAGCCCATGCTATTCACAAATAGAATCGTGGCCTAGACCCGGCATGTGCACAGGTTTACGACCACCTAGAGTTGCCGCAGGAGAGCCGAGACTTTCCCGCTGGGAACGTTGCTCCTGTCAGTTTCAGGCTAAGTGAATAGCCATCAAGCGGATGCGATTGCCTACCTAGTCGAAGAGAACAAAGTTCTGAGGAAGCAAATGAGTGGCCCAAGACTGCGACCTACCGACGAACAGCGCAGGCGATTGGCTGCAAAGGCAAAGCTCTTCGGTAGCAAAACGCAGAACCAGGTCGCCACGATCGTGGCCCCCAACACCTTGATGCGCTGGCACCGGCGGTTGATTGCGCTCAAGTGGACATACAAGACGAAGCGCGTCGGTCGTCCCGGTCTCATGAAGAAG
>JBLIMI010000070.1:0-10103 GCA_047638655.1 Minisyncoccia bacterium
TGCCGGGCTGGCTTTTGCCCAGCGCTGCACGCCGGAGATGATCCTGAGTGTCGTGGTCGGATGTGGCTTGCTCCTCGGCCCGAGCGCGAATTCGGAGCGCGGGCTGGTCGATATCAAAACCCACCGCTCGCCGCTTCCGGGAGTGCAGGATTGGGTGCGCGAGGACCGTGAGATCTCCAGGGACTGGAACACGCTTTCGCGCGTGGGGATTTTTGAGACGACGGATCAGAACTGCCTTTACGTGCAGATTGACTCCAACTGTCAGACAACGATTCCTGCCCAGAACGAGAAGCACGCGTCGATGATGGATCAGATCACCACCTTCGAGCACTTGCCCTACGTGCTCGACCACAAGGACAGTTATCTGGAGATCGGCGCTGGCGGGGGGCGAGGCATGATGCTTGCGCGCTCCAAAGGAATTGCGAGCATCACGGGTGTCGAGATCAACCCCAGCATCGTTCGCGCCAGCAATGGGCAATTTCCAGGGTTCGGAATTGGCGAACTGATCAAGGGTACGCCACACCGCTACGTGAATGACGAGGGTCGTGGCTACGTCCGCGCTTCAGATGAACTCTATGATGCGCTGACGATCACCTTCATCCAGACGAGCGTCGCCTCCGCCTCGGCAGCCTTCGCCCTCTCCGAAGCCAACCTGTTCACGGTTGAAGCCTTCGTCGAGTACCTGGAGCATCTCGAAGAGAATGGTGTGTTCTATGTCTACAGGCATGCTGGTAACGAGTTGTTGCGGCTCGTGTCGCTGGCGCGGGAGTCGCTCGCTCGCATCGGCATCGATGACATGCGCGAGCACGTCTACATCGCCATTGGAGATGACAATCGTGGTCTGATCTTGATCAAGCGCAGCCCCTTTAGCGCTGGCGAGTTGGAGCGTTTGGATGCAACTAGCGACGAATTTGGGCTATCCATTCTCTACACGCCCAGTGGTCGCCATGCGGACAAACCAGACAACCCCTTGTTTCAGAGGTTGGCAGATCTTCGCGTCGAAGGATCGCTCGACATGGGCAAGGCGGTCGGGTTGTATCGAGAGCTTCGAGGCAACCCCGAATACAAGTCACTCGAGCAAACCTATCTCGAGGCCGAGGATCCGGAGCAGATGGCGAACGAGTATCTCGTGGACATCAAGGCGACCACGGATGACAGGCCTTACTACTTCTTCTTCGGCCTCAGCAACTGGCGCGACTTTTCCCTCTACTTCGACCTCGAGAGTTTGAACGTATTGGGTGGCATCGTCGTGTTGCTGTTCTGGATGCTCGTGCTCTTCACGGGGCTGGTAGGTGGCTTGATTGCCCTGCCGTTGCTGATCGGGGGTAAAGGCATTCGAAAGAAAGGCCTCGGCTTGCCCGTGATCGCTTACTTCTCAGCACTAGGGCTTGGGTACATAGGCGTGCAATTGTCTTTTGTGCAGCGCTTTGTGCTCTTCCTGGGACATCCGGTTTACGCCGTGTCGGTGGTCCTGCTCGCATTTCTGATCTGGACCGGAGTGGGATCGATCTACTCCCGTCGGGTCTTCAACTTGCGCTTCATGACCACCACGCGGGCGTTCCTCTTGCTGTTCGTGACGTTGCTGGTAGGGAACTGGGCCTTGCCACTCGTCTTTAGCTCAGAACTGATTGCGCTACCGGTTGTCGCCAAGATCGTGATGAGCTTTCTGCTGATCGGCCCGATCGCGTTGCAGATGGGTTTCTTCTTCCCGAGGGGCATCCGCTACATCGAAGACTGCGCACCGGAACTGGTTCCCTGGGCCTGGGGGGCAAACAGTGCTGCTTCTGTGTTGGGATCCATCCTGGCCTTGATCGTGGCCATCCATGGAGGCTTTGCTTTCACGAGCCTGCTGGCAGGAACAATCTATCTCGTGCTCGGCATCCCGGCGGCCAGGGTCTTGGCGCGCCGTACTGCTTGACTAGAAGCGGAAGGTGTAGCTGACCTTGACGCGCAGATCGGTGGATGTCGCTGCAAGGTTGTCGTCCAAAGATGTCCAACCCTGATTGAGCACCAGGAACAAGTCGCGTCCGGGCTCGAAGATCCAGCGTAAGCGGCTGTTGAGGCTAAAGTCTTCTGTCAGGTCATCCCACTGCACAAAGTTCTTCCAGCTCATGCGTGGGCTGAAGTGGACGTTTGCCCGAACGCGAGCGACATTGACTCTGAAGTTGCCATCGGGCAAACGGATGTCGTTGTGGTCGTAATCCATGCCCAGGAATGCTGCAGAGCCAAGTCGCCAATCCAGTTCGAGGGCGTAGTCTTCGCGTTCCCCGTCATAGAAGCCGCCACCAAACACTTTGACCTCGGCACTCACATCCCGCCTCTGTGAAGTCTCGAAGCTGGCCCCGAAGCGCATGAAGTCATGGGTTCCCGCGGGGATGGTCACCGGATCGTTTATGACGAAGTCTTCGAGGAGGTTCACGCTCTCGGCGCTGACCCGTGTTTCGAACTTTTCGCCGCTCTCCCATTCAATCCCGAGCGGGACCACGGACACCAACTCCGTGTCCTTCTCGCCGCTGGTGAGCGTGGTCAGGCGCGGCCCGATTTCAAATTTTAAGCGCCGAATGTTGCTGTGCAGCCTCGGAGAGTAGGAGAGGTTGCCCTCATAGCGACGAATGCCCGCTCGCCGCACAAACCCCAATGCAGGAGCGAAGTTGTCTTCAACGACGGTGTAACCAAGGGAGCCCGACCATTCGTCATTGGGATATTCCACGACGCCCGAGTAGGCGAGGTTGTCGCCGGAGGTGGCGGAATCTTCCGTGCCCACCACATAGCTCCGAAACCGCAATGACTTGTCCCCGAGGAACTCATTGGTTTGCAGGTTCAAGTCGACCCCAGCGGTGAAGTCATCTTGGGCTCCGCTCGGATCTCCCGATGTGTAGATCACACCGACGCTGGACTGCTCCAAGATGTTCTTGGAGAAACGTCCCACGAAGAGGTTGCGTGCGGGCGTGCTGGCCGTTTCCTCAGTCTGGGAGTCGAGCAAACCAAAACTATAACTGTCGTTGGTCGAGGTGAGCTTGGCGTTGAAGAGCAGCGGGACTTCGCCGCCGTCGCCATCGAGCCCGATGCGTCGACTGAAGAATGGCACCACATCGGAACCTCGTCGACCGGCGGAGCCAAAATTGAACACCCCTGAGTCCTCGAGGAAGAACTTGCGCTTCTCGGGAAAGAACAGTGGGAAGCGAGACAGGTTGATACGCCGTGAATCGACCTCAGTTTCTGCGAAGTCGGTGTTGAAGCTCAGGCTGAGTTTAGTGCTAGGGGAGATCCGATAAAAGAGATCCAGTCCTGTGTCACCGAGCCACTCTTCTGGGCCGTCATCAGGGTTGAGGTGAGTCCCCACGAAGAAAGGAACAACGTCTAGCCCCGTTCCTTGCTCGAGTCCTTCGAAGCCAGAGAGCTTGCCCGCATTGACCGGGCCAAAAAAGTGCAGGCGTGGCTCGATCCCCGACCAGCGAGCCTCCTCCGAGTGGCGGCGAATGAAGCGACGCACGTTGAATCCCCAGACAGGGTTCTCTGGGTTGAAGTTGATGGAGGCGAATGGAATTCGAATCTCCCCGAACCAGCCCTCGTCGGTGATGCCCGCGGCGGCGTACCAGATGGTGTCCCAACGCTTGTTGAAACTCGTTCCGTTCTGGCTAATCAGTGAGTCGCCTCTCGATCCTGCCGCCCCCAGCTGGAACCAGAACGCGGTGCGACTGTCATTGAAGGTGTCGAACAGGAGTTCGACACGATCGTCTGGATCGAGATTTGCGTCTCGCTCCATCTGAGTGGCGCGAATGCTGTCAGGGGAAGAGTCGAAGCAACGCAAGCCCACATAGAGATTGTTCGCGTCATAGGCGAGCAGGATCTCTGTCCGTTCCGATGGCGCCGCACCGGCTACGGGCTCGACCTGGGCCAGGTCCTGGATCACCGTTGCCCCCGCCCAGAAGGGTTCATCGAGAACTCCATCAATCACCGGTGCGGAATCGCTGGTGTCGATTCGCGGAACGGCCACGGGCGTGGTTGGTGACTGTGGCAAGCACAGTACAAAGGGCAAGAGCAGCAGCATGGGGCGATGGCTTGGTCCACTGGAGCTCTGCCTATCGGGAGACAATCTAACCGCACTCTTGCGGTGGGTCTATCGTGAGCCGTCGCTCTCGCGCTAGAATTGTGTAGCACATCCACCACAGAATCCCATTGCCATGCTCTCCATGCTCTCCATGCCCTTTGCTGCCCTTTTCGCGATGAGTCTCCTTTGTTCGGGCGTCAACCACTTAGAAGAAGAGATTGATGTGACCGGCGCAATTTCCCGCGCTGTTAGTGAACTCATCGATCGTCAAGAAGGCGTGGGCGAAGCGGAGTGGCCTTACGAGGGTGTGTACCGGGTCGCTCCCTATCACAAGCTCAACGATGAGAGGAAGCAGATCCCTTATGGTTACCGAGTCGGCGGCACTTCCATCACAGCCATGGCGTTGATGAGTGCACCTGATTACGCGAACGATGAGGTGCGTCAGTTGGCCGTCCGCAAGGCTACCGAATTTGTCTTCGACGCGACGGATGCCGAATTGATGAACCCGGATTACCCGGGGGGCTACGATGTCCGTGGTTGGGGTTACATCTACGCGCTGGACTTTCTGTTGCGGCTGAAGCGTGAAGGCCAAGTGCCGGAGGGCATGGACTCCAAGGTCAAGCGCGCCACCACTTTCTACTTGTCTGCGCTGGAGGAAATCGAGATCCCCGAACACGGTGGTTGGAATTATGCTCGGCCCAAGGAAATCGCGGCGCCATCCTCGACCTCACCGTTCATGACCGGACCGGCCTTGCAGGCTTTGTTCGCTGCCAAGCACCAGGGCTTTCGCGTCGACAAGAAAGTCGTGAAGCGCGCACTCGATGCACTGGAGCGTTCCAGGACCGAATCCGGAGAAGTGGTTTACAGCGTAGGTGGCAAACAAGCCCCCGTGGCCGGCATGCTTCCGGGATCCGTGGGTCGCATGCTCGTTACGGAAACGACTCTCTTCATCGCAGGTCGGGGATCACTCTCAAAGGTGCGCGGCTCCATCGATGCCTTTCTCGTGCACTGGGACTGGCTCGATGTACGTCGCGCCCAGGACAGGACGCACATTCCGCCCTACATGGTGGCGCCGTATTACTTTTATTACGCTCACTTTCAGGCGGCTCAGGCCATCGAGCTCTTGCCCGAGGTGGAACGCCCGCAATACCGCAAGCTCCTTCGAGAGCGCCTTTTCTCTGTGCGTCTTGAGGACGGCATTTGGAACGATCGCGTGTTTGCGCGCACCGCCAACTATGGGACAGCGATTGCGCTTTCGGTGATGACCATGCCCGAGCAAGCGCCGCTCCCTGGCTGGGAGGAGTGAGCTCAGGGGAGGAGAGAGCCCCCTGTGTCGAGTTGAACGTTCGCGCCGTCAGCGATCGGACGATCCGCCCTAGGTTCAACCCAGCCACGTGCCGGGTCTAGAGGTGACCCGCGAGCATCCCTGACAAGAAATCGATCAACCTCACCAGGCCGCTGGGTCGTCTCCAACCGGAACGGTATTCGCTCATGCCCCCGAGGGCTCGCTGGGTGGAGATGAATACCGCCGGATCCATGGATGTGGGGGGGGTGGCTTCCTCGGGTGCTGTGGCCACTAACTGCAAGATGCGATCGATCTCTTCGTGATCGAGCCACACCCCGTGTCCGCGGCAGACGTCGATCACGGTTCCCGACGAGCGACTCTTGTGGGTGTATTGCCGGCGTTGCATTAGTTCACCGCACTTGAGGCATGGGATGTACTTCACCGTTTCCTTTTTGAGCGTGGGGGTGGCCGCCGTCTTGCCCAAAATCGTCAGCTCAGTGCCCGCGTTCTTGCGACCAGCTTCTTCGGTCACCCGCTGGAAGAGGGCGGGCGTGAACCACATGCCCAGGCAATCGCCGCACTCCGTTACATCGACCACGTCGAACGAGCGGACTCGCAAAGGACCCTCGCAACGTGGGCAGTCCCGGTCCGCCGGCAACGGTGCGAGCTGCTGAGGGTGAATCTCCAGCGCGCAAGCCCGGCAATGTTTGGAGTCGTCATCAATACGCGTGAAGCAGCCCGGGCAGAGCGTCGTCTTGCGTCGGTCCTCTTCGGAGATCGCGCAAGCGCAGAAGGAGCAGCTCTCGTCCTGGGGGCTAACCTCGCCGCCGCAGTTGGTGCAGGTCAACGCCGCCCCGGAAAGCCTGTCGGGCCAGCGCACGCAAAACACCTCATCGCAAAAGCAACGCACGTCGCTCGCCGGGGGCAGTCCGGTCGCGTCGTATTGGCGGGAGCAGCTGGGGCAGGCGATCAAGAGCATGGCTTTGGGGAATGTCGGCAGAATCGGGAGCGCTTCTCTGGGAATCTTCTCTCGACTTCGTACCGTATTCAATGTGCGAGCCCTCTTGCGAGCCGACCGCGGAAGCGGATTTCCTGTCCTCTATGTCCCGGGGATCGACGGAACTGGCGAACTCCTCTTGGGGACGGCTTCCCGTCTGGAAGAGCACTTCCGACTGCTGCGGCTCGCCTACCGCGCGGATGATTTCCCCCGGGAGGACACCTACGAGGCCCTTGCGAGGACAATCGCGGAGGTCTGCGAGGAGCGGCAATTGGGCCGTTGTTTGGTGCTGGCGGAGTCTTTTGGCGGAGCCGTAGCTCTGCAACTTGCCCTGGATTATCCCGACCTGGTGCAGGGGCTGATGATCATCAATTCCTTTGCACGCTTCCCCAAGCGGGCTCAATTGGCATTCTCGCGGCAAGTGGCTCCCCTGGTGCCGCGAGCCCTATTCAATCTTGGCCGGCGTGCTCTCGCGCCGCGGTCGCTGTTCGGGAGACGTCGCGAAGCCGCGCCGCTACGGGCATTCCGTGAGTTGCCCGGGGCGTTCTTCGATGAAGGCTATCGGCGGCGTTTGGCGATGATCGCCGGTCTCGACCTGCGGCCGCGGCTGATCGAGATAAAACAACCATTGGCGCTTTTTGCTAGCGAGTTCGACCGGGTGGTTCCATCCCACCAAACCATGGCCGAGATCGCTGAAATGATCCCTCAGGCCACCTTGGAGCCTGTTCTCGGGGGCGGGCACCTGATCCTGCCCTTGGCCAGCGAACCCTGGACCGAGCGCCTAGCCGAGCTTCAGGCAAGAAAATGAGCCTTCCACCCAAGAAGCGTTGTCTCCGACCGTTCTTGCCCCTGAACCCGCAGGGAGATCAAGAACCAACACGATGACGCAAACTAAAGATAGAGCCTGGATACGACAGGTCCTCGAGCGCCACGAGCGACCCTTGGTGCAATACGCGGCGCGCTTGCTCAGAGATGTCGAGCGCGCCCGGGATGTGGTCCAAGAGACCTTCCTGCGATTGTGTAAACAAGAACGCGCGGACGTCGACGGGCATGTGGAGGTTTGGCTGTTCACAGTCTGCCGCAACTTGTGCAACGACTCGCGCCGCAAGGAGAGTCGAATGACAGAACTAGATGATGAACGAGTCGAGGGAGCCGTAGGCACCTTCAGCGGTCCTGCCGAAGTCGCGGCACAAAAGGACAGTCACGCGCAGCTGCTGGACATGATCGCGAGTTTGCCAGACAAACAGCAGGAGGTGTTGCGCTTGAAGTTTCAGCACGGACTCTCCTACAAGGAGATCAGTCGGGTGACCCAGGACAGCCTGGGGAATGTGGGATGGCTATTGCATACCGGCCTCAAGAGTTTGCGAGAAAGAATGGGAACGGGCGAAGCTCGGGGAGCACAAGCATGAGTGCGCAACAAGAGAACAAGTGGAACGATGATCCGCGCCTGACGGCCTACGCATTTGGCGAGCTAGAAGGCAGTGACTTGGCGGAAGTGGAAGAGCTAATGGCTCGCGATGAACGGGTTCGAGACTTCGTAGAGGAGTTGCGAAATCTAGGCGGCATCCTCGAGGAGAATTTTGCGGCCGAACCAGCCAATGAACTCACTCGCGAGCAACGTGCAGGCATCCAAGATCAGATGTTCGCGGCCGAGAAGCCGAAAGGCTTGCTGATCCGTGGCCGTTTCGGTTGGGTGGGGGCAGCGGCAGCGATGGTGCTGGCCACGGCCTTTGTCTACAAGAGCCGCTATTGGCTGTTCGAAGCACCGGTTGAGACAGCCGCGCTGGACCAAGCGAGGTTCACATACGATCTCTTTGGGGCTGGCGATTCGCAACCTGCTTCGACCTCAGAGGTGGCTCATGAGGAGTTGACTCTCCTGAGATACCCGCTTGCCGATGCTCGCGCTGCTGCGACGAGGCTACCGAGTGTGGGGAGGCGCAGTCGCCGAGAGCTCCAGGGGTTGGGTTACGTGGGGGCTCGTCTCGAAGAGGCCGAGCGAATGCCGCTTCGGCAAGAAACGGATCCTCTGGCAAGGGAAGGACATGAAGACGCATCCCAGGAAGACTACGCCCGCATCGTCGAGAACAGTTTCTTGCTGACCAGTGACGAGCCCTTGTCGACGTTCTCGATCGACGTGGACACAGCGTCTTACTCAAACGTCCGGCGCATGCTCCGCGATGGGCAATTGCCGCCCGCGGATGCCGTGCGCATCGAGGAGTTTGTCAATTACTTCCGCTACGACTATGGGGCACCCAATGGTGAGCACCCCTTCAACGTCAATGTAGAAGTGGGCAGCGCGCCTTGGGCTCCGTCTCATCGCTTGGTACGCGTTGGCTTACAGGCCAAGGAGTCTCTGGCTCAGGACCGCAAGGCATCCAACCTCGTCTTCTTGATGGACGTTTCAGGCTCCATGAACAGTGCCGATAAGTTGCCGCTCCTCAAGCAAGCGCTGCACATGCTGGTGCAGGAACTCGACGAAAGAGACACCGTGTCGATCGTGGTCTACGCTGGCGCAAGTGGCTTGGCCTTGCCGCCGACCTCATGCAGCAACAGCGTGCAGATTCACATGGCCCTCGAAGGTCTCTCGGCCGGCGGGTCCACCAATGGTGGCGCTGGCATCGAATTGGCCTACAAGCAGGCCGCGCAGAACTTCATCCGGGGTGGCATCAACCGAGTCATCCTGGCCACCGACGGCGACTTCAATGTGGGGGTCAGCAGTGACGGTAGCCTGGTGAATCTGATCGAAGAGAAAGCCAAGAGCGGCGTTTTCCTCTCCGTGCTCGGCTTCGGCACCGGGAACTTGAAGGACTCCAAGATGGAACAACTGGCGGGCAAGGGCAACGGCAACTACGCCTACATCGACTCCGTCTTGGAAGCGCGCAAGGTGCTCGTGGAAGAAATGGGTTCGACGCTCGAGGTGGTGGCCAAGGACGTCAAGATCCAGGTGGAGTTCAATCCGACCGAGGTCCAGGCGTACCGTTTGATCGGTTACGAAAACCGGATGCTGGCCGCCCAGGACTTCAATGACGACACCAAGGATGCGGGTGAAATCGGTGCCGGGCACCGGGTCACGGCGCTCTATGAAGTGGTTCCTGTCGGGGTCGCGATCGACGCGCCCAGCGTGGACCCCTTGCGCTATCAGGCGCAGAACGCTCCCAGCGGTGAAGCTTTCGAGGGGGAGCTCTTGACCCTCAAGCTGCGCTACAAGCAGCCCGCTGGCGAGGAGTCCGTTTTGCTGAGCACGCCAGTCAGCGATTCCAACGCTGACTTCCAGGAGCTTTCCGCAGACACTCGTTGGGCTGCGACTGTGGCGGCCTTCGGGATGCTGTTGCGAGGTTCAGAGTTTGCTGGGACGGCGAAGATCGAGGACGTGTCGCGCTGGGCACTTGAGAGCGCCGGCGATGATCTTGGAGGCTACAGGGCCCAATTCATCGGCTTGGTCAGCCAGGCTCGGGAGCTCATGCAGCAGTGAGCGAATCTCGCCGCCGAGGAATTATCGGCGGGAATCGATCGGGGGCCCGGACCGCACGCTACGGTCTGGGCCCTTCTCAATGCGTCTCCCGGAAATTGAACCATGATCATCAGCACCCTCGAGCAGCTCATTTCTTTGCATAAGGCACCCTCGGAGCGCGCGCTTGCCAAGGAGCAGGATCAACTGGATCCGCACTCGGAACGCTTCATCGAACTCTCCCCCTTTCTGGTGATGTCGACGGCCAGTTCCAGTGGTCAGGCGGATGCTTCGCCTCGCGGGGGAGATCCGGGGTTCGTCA
>JBLIMI010000071.1:0-10083 GCA_047638655.1 Minisyncoccia bacterium
CCCTGACGAGTAGCGAGGGTCCGGTCACCTGGCAAGTTCGGCGTGACGGTGAAATCATTGAATTCGATAGCCCGGCCCTGACCGTGGAGGAAGGCGTCGCCCTCGCCGGGGACTTGGCTGTGGTCTACAACACAGCCGAGACCTACGTGCGAGTCGTGGATGGCTCCCCCGCCGCGCGGGCAGGCTTGCGCAATGGTGACTGGATCCAGGAAATTGGCGGCACTCCCGTTTTCTCCTTCGCGGACCTCGTGGGCGCCTCACGGGACGCCGGCAAGACTGGCCAGGCCATGGAGTTGTCAGTGACGCGACCGGCCTCCTCCGACGCTCCCGTGGGTTACCTCAATCTGGAGGTGACCCCTGAGGTCTACCCGGTTCAAAGTTTTGGATTGGCTCTGAGCTTGGCTCGCTACGAGTACTCGATTTCCAATCCCGTGGAGGCCGTGCGAGTGGGCGCCATCTCTTCCATGAAGATGATCCGCGACGTGTGGCGCTTCTTGCGAGGTATGCTGCGCAAGGAAGTGGGCAAGCAAAACGTCGGTAGCATCATCAAGATCAGCGTCATCGCCCACGACACGGCGGAAGCGGGTTGGGTTCGTTTCTTCTGGTTCTTGTGCTTGCTGTCCATGAATCTGGCGTTTCTGAATGTGCTCCCCATTCCCATCCTGGACGGTGGGCACCTGTTCTTCTTACTCATCGAAAAGATCAAGGGCTCCCCGGTGAGCGAGACGCTGTTTAGTTACAGCCAACTGGTGGGCCTGGTGTTGATCCTTTCGATCTTCGTCTTCGCGATCTACAACGACCTGACGCAGTACATCTTTTAGGGTGCGCGAGTCGAGGGCGACAACACCGCGATGAACGATCGATTCGCTAACTGGGGCCGACTCTTACGGCTCTCCCTGTCGGCTACGGCTATCGGTGATGTGTTGGCAGGTTCGGCTCTTGCTGGTGCGGGCTTCACAGAATTGCCACAGGTGGGCGTGCTGATTCTGGCCTCCCTGGGGATCTACCACGGGGGCATGGCCTTCAATGATTGGTGTGACCGGGAGCACGACGCAAGCACCCGACCGGAGAGGCCCATTCCCTGCGGTGCCATCCCGGCCCGGACGGCCCTGCTTGCTGCTCTGGGACTCTTCGCGCTTGGGCCTGTGCTGGCGGGGTTTGTGCATCCACTTGCGGCTGTGCACGCCGTCTTGCTCGCGGGGTGCGCAGCGCTCTATGACTTCAAGGGACGCGGACCGAGGCTGGGGCCGCTTCTACTTGGATTGTGCCGCTTCCTCAACATGACCTTGCCCATCACCGCTCTCGGATTGGATGCGGGCTTGGGCGCTGGTGTTCTTGCGGCGCCCGCGCTCTACGCGTTGTACCTCTTCTTGTTGTCCAAGTTGGGAAGGCTGGAAGATGGCGAACAGAACGCTGTCGGTTCGGTGTCTCCCCGTTCGTTGCTGTTCGGCCTGGCGGCCGTCTTCTGGGTTTTGCCGTGGCTGCCGGTGGAAGGTGCCACGACCGCCGGCCGTGGACTCGCTCTCTGCGTTTGTTTTATCGCCAGCGTTGGCCTTGTGCGTTCGGGTCAGGGACTCAAGAGTTGGCAGCCCAGTGATGTGATGGCGGCCATGGGCTGCGCTCTACGGCGCATGTTGCCTTTCTCCGCCAGCGTGGCCTTCTTGGTGGGTACATCCTTCGCGATGGCGGCCGGTGTGGCCATCTTGCTGTTGACGCCGGTGTCCTTCTGGTTGCGGAAGGTTTTTCCTCCTTCGTAACTGTGTGCGTTCCCTGTCCGTCGGACTAGAACGGCAATTCTCCAGAGCGCGGAACGCGTGGAGCAGCGGGAGGTGTCGTCCCGCGCACGAGGGCTTCAATGTGCGCGGCAGTCGCGGGACCGTGACCCGCGTAGTGATTGTTCGCGTAGACAAACAACTCGGGAGCGTCCCCCGCCACGTCTCGCAACACGGAGCCCCAGCGCTCGAGTCGTTCTCCTTGATCCAGCACCACCCGATCAAAACGGTCGGTGAGGGCGTCAATGCGCTTGCGATCCCCGATCAGCCGGGTGTATACAAAGTCCGCAGTGATCAGGTCCAGGTCGTCGGGGAATTCATCGGGGTGTGGCATGTAGGCCAAGTCGAGCAGGACAAACCCCACCCCATGACCACGCAGCAACTCCAAGAAATCGGGCGTCACCCAAGCCTTGTTGCGAATCTCAACGGCGAAGCGTAGCTCCACGGGTAGCCGCTCCAGGTAAGCGCCCAGGCGTTCCATGAATGGCCCGGACTCAGCAAAGCACTCTCGGTTGAAGTAAGGGAATTGGAGCACCAAGGGGCCCAATTTGGGTTGCATGCGACCCATGACCTCTAGAAAACGGTCGCTGTCACGCAGCACTTCGTCGAGCACCAGCAGGCGTTCTGGATTTGGGGCGGCGGCTTCCCCCGCGTGAACGATACTCCTCGGCATTTTGGCACTCAGCACAAACTCCGGCGGCGTCCGCCGCTTCCAACCGTCGACCATGTCCCGGCTTGGAATTCGGTAATAGGTTACGTCCGCCTCCACACTGGAGAAGACTTTGGAGTAGGCGGAGAGGAAGTCAGCGGCGGCCATGCCCTCGGGATAGAAGCTTCCGACCCAACTCTTGGCGGACCAACTAGACGTCCCAAAGTGCAAGGCTGCGGCAGCTCTCGGTGTCATGCGCGGGGCTCCGTGATGAGCTCTTGAAAGAGCTGCAAGTAGCGCTGCACCTGCAGGCTTCCCAGGAAGTTCTGCGCAATGTGCTCGGGACCCGCCGCTGCCAACCGCTTGCGCAGTTCTGTGTCGGCGATCAATTTGCCGAGCGCCTCTGCCAAGGCAATAGGGTCTTCTGGCTCCACGAGCAATCCAGTCTTTCCAGCAGCCACAGCTTGCCCCAAGCCCCCCACGTTGCTGGCGATGACGGGTTTGCCTACGGCCATGGCTTCGAGGGCGGCAACCCCCAAACCTTCACGCCGCGAGGGCAAGACGAACACGTCGCAAGCAGCAAGCAGGTCCGGCGCATCCGTACGCCGGCCGAGGAACGTGACATGTTCCGTCAAGTGCAAGCGCTCCGTTTGCTCACGCAGCGCTTCGGCTTCCGGTCCATCGCCAGCGATCCATAGCATGGGGCCCGGGGGATCTAGCTTGGGGCAGAGCTGAGCCAGTGCCTCGAGCAAGACATCAATGCCCTTGCGCCGGTCTAGGCTGGCGAGCACCAGCAACACGTCTCGGCCCTCGGCCACACCAAGCGCCTCACGAACTCGGCTGGCTGGCTGAGTGGAACGCAAGCTAGCTGGGTCGACGGCGTCGTGGATCAGCAGGAGTTTTTCTTGGGGCACGCCTCCCGCTAGCAAGCAATCGATGACTGCTTGGGAGACCCCCACCGTGCGCCGGGTCCAGCAGCGATGGATCAATGCATTACGCAGGCCTGCTTTGACCTTGCGATCCATGCGCCGAACGGTGATGGCGGTCGCGCCTGTCAGCCACGAGGCGAGCCCTCCCAGCCAACTCGCGCGGCCCGTGTGCAAGACCACCACGTCCGCCGCCAAGTCTTGGAGGTGACAGCGGATGCTCCATGCGCCGGGAAGGTCGAGGGTATTCTTCATGGACGAGCAGGCAACGGGATAGCCCTGCGCCTCCGCCCTCTGGGCTGCGGCGCTGGACCTACGCGCGATCAGGCTGTTTCGGTGCCCGAGCGAACGCAGCCCTTCCATCAGGAGGAACATTTGCGCCTCTCCCCCCGAGAAGCCTGTTTCAGAGTTCACATGAACGATGTGTAGACCCGAGGAAGGAACCATGCCTCCATCAAAGCAGAGGGGGACATTGGGTTCCAGTATCGTTGTGGGAGGGTTTGCCCGAAGCCGACAAGGCGCCAACTCCCCTGCCCATTCCTGCGTATATACTTTTCCGAATCTCGCCCTCCCCCTGCCTGCTCTTCGCCCATGCCCCGCTCCACTCAACCAGTCACCGTGCCCGCCAGCCAGTTGATCGCCGCTGGGGTGCTGGCCCTGCTCGCCGCCTGCGGCCAGCAAAGCGGCCCCGTGGATGGGCCGCCCCCCGAACGCGTGCTCTTGATCTCCCTCGACACGTTGCGCTTCGATCACACGGGCTTTGGCGGTTATGACAAGCCCACCACGCCCTTTCTAGATTCCCTGGCCGCTCGCGGCGTTGTCTTCGAGAACCACTTCGCCAACTCCAACTGCACGCTCCCGTCGCACGCCACGATGTTGACCGGGTTGCATTGGGCGACCCATGGAGTCAAGCCGGTTGGGCCGACGGAAGATCTCAAGGTGTTGCCCCAGAGCATCACGACCCTGGCGGAGCGCTTTCAGGAATCAGGTTTCGCCACGGCAGGCTTTGCCAGCCATGGAACTTGGTTGCATCCCGACTACGGGTTTGACCAGGGGTTTGATCACTTCAAGACCGGGTGGGTGGATGCCGACCGCATCATCGACCAGTACCTGGATTACCTGGATGAGCGTCAACCCCAGCGCAGCTTCACCTTCCTGCACTTCTTCGACATTCACTCTGATTCCTCCCAGGAAGGACCGTGCCTTCCGTACCGCTCAAGCCCGGCCTTGGTCAAGCAATTCGCCGGTGAGGCGCCGGCTGACTTTACGGGCTGCACCAAGGTGGAGGGGCGCGAGAACAACTGTGCATCGAACTACTTGCACGACCTTTCGAGCCACATCGAACCCTTGCCCGACGACCACAGAGAGTTCTTAATCGGACTCTACGATGCGGGGATTCGCAAGCTAGATGACCGTTTGAGAGCCCTATTCGCCACCCTAGAAGCACGGGGCGAATTGGACAATACCATGGTCGTGATCACCTCCGATCACGGGGAGTCGTTCAACGAGCACGGCACCATGCTGCACGACACCCACCACGATGAAGTGGCGCGGGTGCCGTTGATTGTTCTGCTTCCAGAGGCCTCGGGCGTGGCCCCGCGCAAGATCGGTTCACTGACGCAGTCCACCAGTTTGTCCGCCACCATCTTGGGGCTCGCGGGACTGGAGACCATTGGACAGGTTCCCTCACTGGCTCCCGCCATCATGAACAATGCAGCGGTCGCAGATGAGCAGGTGCTATTCCACGGACACATCATGATTGGCCGTGACGAGCAGGGCGAGTTCAAGTTCGAGAAGGTGGGCGGCAAGCGCAAGCCGCACTTCTACGATCGAGAGCTCGATCCCGCGGAACTACAGAACCAGTTGGCGGACGTGGAGTATCAGGAGCGGCACCGCGAGCGTTTGTTGCGCATCTACGGGGAGCTCAACCAATCCATCGCCTATTGCCGCGAGCTGAACAAGTCCATTCAGGCAGCGGAAAGTGGCGAGACGTCCAAGCTGAGTCCGGAGGCCCTCAAGGCCCTGGAAGATCTTGGCTACGTCGGTGGTGTCGTGGGTTCCTCAGACAGCGAGTAGGGAGAATCAGACAGCGAGTAGGGAGAGCCGGCTAGCGAGCACCAAGAACCCTAGGTCCGGGGTGGCTACCACGGACACCGGCGCTGCGATGCAGCCCCGGTGTCCGAGAGGTGGCCTCTCCCAAGGATCCCCCCAGTGGGTGTTCCCTCTGCGAGGAGGGTCAGCGAGTGCATCCGCCCGTTCAGGGAAGGGACAGTCGCCTCACCCTTAAGAAGTGTTGCCGGGCTGACTTTTGGACCAACTTTCCCGAACATTTCTAGCTTAGATCGGGGATCGGCCCATTGGGGGTGCCAGAGGCCGTTCTGGGGGCGCTTTAGTCCGGTCCGGGAGAAAATGAATTTCGGGGCTGGCTCCAGCCGGGGGGTCCAAGACTCCGAAGAAGGCTGGTCGCTCCGCTTATGAAAAACCTCATCACATGGATTCGACAGAGTGTTCAATCGGTCCTGGGCAAGAAGAAGGCATCTCGGCGGGCTCCCTCGAAGCCCATTCTGCGCTCCCAAACCTCCGAGGACAAAACGCCGGACGGGAGCCCCAAGCGGCCCCCGATGCCGAACTTGGACGGCGAGCGAGTGCTGGCGACTCCCATCAACCACGGGGAGAAGGACCTCGTCGAGCGCATCGCGTCTCGCATTGAAGCCGGTAACTTTGAGCTTCCTCAACTTCCAGCCACCACCCTTGCCCTGGTGAACTTGGCTGGAAAACCGGGCGTGGATGTGAGCCGTGTTGTGCAATTGATTTCATCCGATCCGTCTCTTGCGGGCGAATTGCTGCGGGTTGCGAATTCGGTGCTGTATGCCACCCATGTCCCGGCTGCCACTCTCAACGAGGCGGTGATGCGAATCGGACTGCGCGGATTGCGCACCCTGATCTTCTCGGTTTCGGTGAAGGGCACGATCATGCGCTTGGGGAGCCTCGAGCGCTTCTCGGAAGAGGTTTGGCGTCAAGCCTTCTCGGTGGCCTCCATCGCTCGCAAGATCGCACCCATCGTCGGGATCGAGCGCGAGCGAGCCTTCTTGATCGGCTTGCTGCACGACATCGGCAAGATTGCTTTGCTGGCCTTGCTCTCCAAAGAGATGGAGAGAGGAAAACCGGTCAGCCCTGCCCTCGTGGGCCGAGTCTTCTACGTACATCACGAGCGAGCCGGGCAGAGGCTTGCAGAGAAGTGGCGCCTTGACGAGGAACTCACCTGCATCGCAGGCAACCACCATAAGGTGGGAAGCCAGGAGGAGTACTCCAAGTCCGCCGCGCTGGCGAGCTTGGCCCACAAACTGGACCTGCACCTCTCCTTCGATGATCCCGTTGGTTACCGGGAACTGCTAAAGGCTGAGGAATTTGACGAGCTGAAGCTCTCCACCAACCGCCGTGAGGCGGTGCTGGAGCAGGCGCGTCGTATTTGGAACGACGGTCAAGAGGAACGAGAGGACGAGAGCCGCGAAGCCGCCTGAGGCGCGGGTTCTCATTCCACTCGGGAGCAGTTCTCCCCAATACGGGCTGGCGAATCCGTGCGAGATGCCGAACATGGACTGTTTGGAATTCCTGCTGAAGATTAAGCAGATGCCTGACATCCACGAGATCCCGGTCATCATGGTCTCCAGTCGAGACGACCGCGAGCACATCGTGGACGCACTGCGGGGTGCAGCCAAGGACTTCCTCCCCAAGCCGTTTACCCCGGAAATGCTCTCGACGAAGATCGCCCAGTGCTGCTCGGTGGATGGTTGAGAGTGCGGCGGGAGCGGACTCCCGCCGTTGACTCTGTCTAGATGAAGGGAGTGACGCCCGGAACAGCGATCTCGCCCGCGCCGATCTCGCCCCACTCATAACTCGCGGGAGCCAGGTCGAGTTTGGATTCGAGCAACTGCTCACGGGTCACGGTTTGACCCGTGTAGGCCGAGAGGCGTCCCATGATGGCCATCATGGTGGACTCGCACATGTAATCACCGTTATCAATCACTTCGCCCTTGCGGATCGCCGCAAAGAGGGCGTTGTGTTCGTTTTGGTACATGTCGTCGGGGCCTTCTCCACGATGACTCCACTTGCTCGTGGGCGTCTCGATGCGGTGACTCTGCAAGGAAGCCTTGCCACCCGTGCCCAACACGTAGTCCGAGACATCCGCAGACGCCCCGTTCCATTGGCGGCAAGATGAGAATCCACGTACGCCATCTTCCCATTCGTAGACCGTGTTGAAGTGATCGAAGATGTTGCCGTACTTCTCGTCGACGCGCTGGGAACGTCCGCCGCTCGAAGTCGCCTTGACGGGATATGCGCCCTTGGCCCATGCCAACTTGTCCAGACTGTGAATGTGCTGTTCGGCGATGTGGTCACCGGAGAGCCAGGTGAAGTACAACCAGTTTCGCATCTGGTACTCCATGGTGCTCCACTCGGGCTTGTTGCCGCGGTGCCAGAGGCCCCCCACGTTGTAGGTGGTTTGCATGGAAACGATGTCGCCAATCTCTCCGTCGTGGACGCGTTTGACTGTCTCTTGCTTGCCGAACTCGTAGCGATAGCAAAGCCCCGAGACCACGTTGAGTCCCTTTTCACGCGCCCTGTTGACTGCCGCCCAGGTGCGTCGCAATCCTGTCGGGCAGGTGGCCACAGGCTTCTCCACAAAGAGATGCTTGCCCGCTTCGACGGCGGCTTCCATGTGCAACGGACGGAAGTGCGGCGAGGTGGCGAGCAAAACCACATCGCACGTTTCAATCACGCCCTTGTAGGCGTCAAATCCGACGAAGCGATGCTCCGGATCCACGTCGACCTTGTCGGCCAAGTCTTCCTGTTGTGAAAGGTACGAGAGCGCATCTTCCAGGGGGTCGGCAAAGGCATCTGCCAGAGCGACGAGCTTGACGTTGGGGTCTGCCCGTAGTGCATTTGCGGCGGCGCCGCGTCCGCGACCCCCACAACCCACAAGCCCAACGCGTAGGACTTCATCGCCTCCTGGCTTCATCATCTTGCGCGCAGAACTGTACGGCGCTATGGCGGCCGCTGCCGCGAGCACTCCCCCCCCGTGCAGCAGGGTTCTACGGGAAGGACGTTCGACAGGACTGGGCTTGCGCTCGGAGTTCATGGCTTCGCTGGGGGGGAATTGGCCGTTGGTACAGAACTGAAACGCGCAGTTGGGCGCGCTTCTTGAGTCTTCAATCTCAATGGAAAGTGCTCACTCGTGCAAGATTGCAATCCCTGATTCTCTGCTCGAGTCCAACAGGCCTCCAGCCCGTCAGTGCTCTCAATCCAGCTTTCGCCGCTCTCGACCCCCATGACACTCAACGCGGTCGCGACCGCATCTGCGGTGGCAGCGTCTGTAGCGAGAACGCTCACTTGGAAGGGATCCACGACGCCGATACCGCTGGCGGGATCGACGATGTGTGAATAGCGCACACCCTCGTGCTCTAAGTAGTGAAAAGTGGAGCCCGAAGTGGCCAGGGCAGCCTGCTTCAGAGTGATCCTCCCAAGACTCCCGGAAGCCCCCTGCAGGTCGATTACCCACCCGGGCGCGTCCGGAGGCGCGGCGCCCACCAGTACGTCGCCCCCGCCTTCGACCAGGGCACGGTCCATGTTTCGAGCATGCAAAAGGTTCATGATTTGGTCGAGAGCGTCGCCCTTGGCAATGCCCCCCAAATCGAGGCGGGCGAACCCCTCGGGCAAACGCACGCGCTTCTCGCCAGGATCGAACTCGATGCGTTGGGTGCCGACGGCCTGTTTGGCCCTCGCTATGTCTTGCTCGGATGGAAACTCTTGCTGCCGCATGGCTCTGCGCCAGACTTGCACCAGGGGCCCCACCGTGATGTCAAAGGCCCCTGCGGTTGCTTCATTGAGTTCTTTGGAGCGCTTCAACACGCGCCAAAGATCCGGAGAACAAGCCACCCACTCCCCACCCGATCGGGAAAGTTGTGACACTTCACTCTCCCTGTCATAGTCACTCATGATGGCTTCCAATTCGCCCAATCGTGCCCAACTCGCCAGCGCCGCAAGCCGCGCTTCGTCCGCACTTGTGGCGTACAACACCAGGTGGAAACGGGTCCCCATGGCATCGTGAAACTCCTCATGCCGCACCAGGGCCGGGGAAGTGCAACCCACACAGAGGCTCAAACTGAGTATGACAGGAGTCCAATTCATGAAGTTTGGCGCGCCTCGTCTAAAACCAGCACCTGTGGCAAGGTAGGCTACCCATGACCCGAACCCCCAGGAAATCGCTTTGAAGTTCTTGCTGCTGTCTGCCCTGCTCCTGCCCGTTGTTCCCGCCCAGGATTCGGGCGCTCCCGAAGTGGCTGCCTCGTCACCCCGCACGGGGGACAGTGAACACGATTCCTACGAGCAAGAGATCGCCGGGACAGCGATTCGCTTCAAGATGATCGCACTCACGGGCGGCATGTTCCTGATGGGAAGTCCCGAAGGCGAAGACGACCGCAAGGGAGATGAAGGCCCCCAGCACAAGGTGCAGGTCGCTCCCTTCTGGATCGAGGAGCACGAGGTCACCTGGAACGAGTACTTTCTCTACAACCAACGCCCGGCCCAAGAGGAGGCGAAGACTCCTCCCGGTGTGGACTCGTTCAGTCGTCCGACTCCGCCTTACGTGCCGATGGACTTCGGCATGGGAACGGACCAGTTCCCGGCCGTTTGCATGACCCAGTTCGCTGCCAAGCAGTACACCCGCTGGCTGTCGGAA
>JBLIMI010000072.1:0-9998 GCA_047638655.1 Minisyncoccia bacterium
TGAATCCTTGCAGAGCCGAGCCCGGGTCCGGCTTGGTGTCGCCCACCAAGAACATGCGCTCGCCCGTTTGGTACTCGACGGCTTGTTGGACTTGAACCCAGTCGGCCTCCTGCATGCACTGGGTGCCGGCCCCGTTGCAAATCTTGTTGCGGAAGATGAAAACCACCAGGCGATTGTCCCGTCGTAAGGCACAGCGTTCGCCGGCCATGCTGCTCGCCAGGTGCACGAGGTCCGCGGTGATGCCCGCAACCTTGGCCGCTTTCGATGGTTCGCCTTGCACCCAACCCTGGAAGTGGACCTTGGGCTCATACATCACGGCCAATTTGAGGTCCACGCCCGGGCGATTGCACTCCTGTCTCAAGGCTTGCCAGGTGATCTCGTTGATCGGTTCGCGCCCTTGGGCTGTTTCCTGCAAGGCAATCGCGTGCCCCTGGTAGTCAAAGATGAAGTGATCGATGCCAGCGCTGGCCGCCAACTGAACGTGGTAGCGAACAATTTCAGGATCCCGTGAGTCGTAGGCCCCCGCCAGGGGCAAGTGATCCCAGCCCGACTCGACGCTGCTGGCCAGGTCGCGTCTTCCATTGGGACGCCGGCAACTGCTCGAGGTGGCGCAATCGGGGCTGTGAAAGAACTCTTCGTAGATACTCGAACACAAAGGGGGTGTTTCCCAGAACCAGTTGCGCCAACGTCCCTGGGCCTCCGTAGGCGCGACCGTGCTGGGAAAGTCTGGGGACCGAAAGCGCCCCACGTAGTTGCAGCCCACGCGTTTGCGGGGAAACCCGTCGACACCATGCAACTCTCCCATCTGCACGAAGTCGATGGCCAGTTCGGCGGAAATGCTGCGGCTGATCTCCAAGCGCAAGTGTGTTTCGCCCGGTAACAACGGCACGGCCTGGTTCGTGCTCAGGTAGACCCAGTGTTCTAGTTGGCTCGCCACGGGATTCCACGTGCCCTGGGCCACCTGGCGTTGCTGGGTAGAACCAGCAACGCTCGCGAAAATCAGCAGATCGACCCGGGTCAAGGGACTCGAAAAAACCGGCAAGAACGAGTCCTCGGCAAAGCGCATCCACGCTCCGGCTTCCACGAGCGACCCCGCGCTGAGCACCGGGAACTGGCCCACCATCGCCTCCAGATCCACGGTCTGCGCGAGCCGCGAAAGGGGAACGCCGGTCATGCGAGCATGACCACGACCAAGATAGCCTGTGGGGCTGGCTGGGGTCGGACCCGCGGCTGTCCCGCCGTCCACCTCCCAGGCTCCCTGACCCGGTTGCCAAAGCTCGAAGCTCGGATTCCAAAGGGGCAACTCCTCGCGCTCTTGATGGCGAACGCGCACGGCGTCGAACACCACCAGTCCGCTGGCCGATGTGTGCAAGCTGTATCGCAGTTCGATAGCCCCTGCGGGAACACGACTGTTCAACAGCGCGTCGGGCTCGCTCATGAGAAACAACCACTGGGACTTGGCTGTGGTGTCCACGTTCCAAGCGCTGGACTGTGCCAGCCGTGTCCAGGCGTTGCCATCGAAGCTCTCCAGCTCGAGCCAAACCTGGCCGCCGCCGGCCCCCGCTTCCAACCAGACCCAACCACCGAACTCGACCTGAACACCGGGGATCCCTGGCGCCGGCGCGTTCGTCACAAACTCTCCGGCCGTGATCGGCACGCGGCGCGAGAGGCTTGCCTCTTGGCCAGGGTCGAGATCGCAACCCACTGCCCAGGTGCCTTCGCCGCCTGCCGGACTGGGAACGGACAGGAAGTCGGAACCCGCTTGCGTCCAAGCACCGAGGCCCGACTCAAAGTCCCCACCGGGGACCCATTCCCCGTCAGAGCTTCCAAAGGCGGAGCCCATTGTCCCTAATCCCACAGATAGAGCCCAAAGGCCCAATGTCGGTCGTCTCATCCTTCCTTCCTTCTGGGCCCTTCAAGCCCGTCGATCCCGCGCCCAGCGATTCTCCGCTGAGCGCCGCGATCGTATTGCAACTTCCTAGGATATGCCAGGGGCTGCGCGCGGAAAGAAGGCCACGATCGCAGCCAAAAGGCACCCCAGGGCCAGCCAGGCCGACGGGGGGATGGTCTCGGGGCTGGTCAAAGATGCGGATCCACGCCCAAGTCGCCCAAAGTGCTCCCCGGCTGGCTGGCGCTCCGAGAGCGGCACGTGTCCAGCCCGCGGGAGCAGGGCACCATCGAGGCGGGTGGCCCAAGCCGCCGCAAAACTTGCCGGATCCCCGGCGAACTCCGACAGGGCCTGCTCATTCAAGTGCAAGCGACCGGGCGCTCCCTCTTCGGTGTGCCCGGGTTCCGACCAAAGAACCGCGAGGGCCGCACCCTCTTCTCCGACTCCCAATTCATACCCGCGCTCTTCCCGCCACATCTCGAACAGCGCCTTGAACTGCGCTGGTAATTCCGGGGCGATCCAAACCCGTTGGGGGCTTAACTCAGCGGCGCTCACGACCAGTGTTCCGTCCCACTCGAGGGCGCGGCCAGCCCACTCCCCCACCAAACCATGGATGGCCTGCCCTCCGCTGGCGAACAGACCGGCCCGCACGGCTCGAGCGCGGTCAGTGATCACTTCCCACTGTTCCACTTCCAGCAGAGCAGGATCCAGTTCCGGTTGGTGCTTGCGGGGCGTCTCTGCCCAGTGCTGCGGTGGCGCCTCGCCGCGCACCACTTCGTTCCCGTAGCTATGCCACTCCCTGGCCGTGGCCGAAACTCCAGCCTCCTGCAAACTCGCGAGTGCACTCTGCAAGGCAGCGACGTAGCGAGTTTCACTGGCACCGGGACGCACGGGCAAGAACATGGAAGGCGAGCGATCCACCCACAGACGATAGTGAAGTTCACTGGCTGCCGCGGGCCAATGGGGAGCCATCACGGCCAGGGCCCCCAACAGGACCCCTAAAGACCAAATCCAAGCCCGAGGAGGAATGCGCCGCGAACGGTCCCTGGCATCCAAGACCCGCTTGCCTTGCATTCCTTGCCAAATGGAGAGGGTGGATGTGGCGAGTGCCGTGGGCTTGTCCTTGCGCCGCAACAACAACCAAAGCGGAACGAGCCAGCCCAACAGGACCCAGCCCGCCGGGCGCAACCACTCCATGTGTGAGAGATCCGCCAAGGCCCTAGGTGCGAATCATCTCGCGCACCAACTCCTCAAAAGGCAGAGCGCTAGAACGAGCGGCGTAAGAAAACCGGTGAGCGCCCGCGAGTTCACGCCAGCTATCGAGCTTCGCTTCCAATTGCACTTGGTAAGCGAGCCGTTCCTGCGCTCCCACTTCCAGACAGACTTGCTCGCCGCTCTCGGGATCCCACCAATCCACGGGGCCCAGAGGCGGATCGAACTCATGGGGTGCAAGCAACTGCAAGACGTGGCAGTCGGCGATCCGCCGTCGCGCATGCAATAGCGAACGCACGCAGTCGTCCATCAGGTCTCCCATGCAAAACAGACGTGTCGCCCCGCGCAGTACCCGTGGGCTCTCTAGCAACGCACCCAGCCCCGCAGGTCCCTCGGCCTGTACCGATTCCAGAAAGGCCATCGGGATCTCGAGGCCGCGCGAGTTCGAGGACTCCAAAACACTCGGCGGCTTGTTCTCGCCCAGGCTCACCACGAGCCGCACTTCCGCTTTTTGCAAGCCCGCCAAGCACCACAGGGCCACACAGCACTCCGCCGCCCGTTGCAGTTTCCCGGGGGGCCCCGTTCCCATGGAGGCGCTCCCATCCAGCGCCAAGACCCACAGTTCACCGGCTTCCCGGCGAGTCACGCGCACATAGGGCTTGTCCAAGCGAGCCAACAGATTCCAGTCCAGTTGCCGCAGGTCCTCCCCCGCGCGATAGGGCCGAAATCCCATCAGATCAGCCCCCGAGCCGAGCATGGACGAATTCCCGGAACCTTCGCGGCTCTGCCGTGCGGCCCCCAGCATGCCCCGTAGAGCGGCCACGGCATCCCGAAAGCCAGGCGCAAATTTCACACCGGGCAGCGGGACTTCTCGGGTTTCAACAGGACTCATGCTCACCTCCAACGCCCAGGTAGGGCGGCGGTTCAAACAGGGCGGCGGTTCAAACAGTGCGGCGGACGCAGACCATGGTCATGTCGTCCTCACAATTGTCGTCGCAAAACTCCACCACACTGGCCACTAGATTTTCGGTCAGGGTGCGCGCGCTCGGGTTCGTGAGAAGTTCCTGCTTGAACATGGTCTCGAGGCCCTCCTCTCCTAGCAAGTCATCGGGTGTCGACAGTTTGCGCGCCTCCGTGATGCCATCGGTGAATGCCAGCAGCACGTCACCTAAATTGACGTTGAAGCGATCACACTCGTCGTAGGTGAAATCTTCCAGCATGCCGAGGGCTGGACCATGGGCACTGATCGTGCGGATGGTGCCCGTTGCGCTTTCGAAGACCCGAGGCGGTGTGTGACCTGCATTGACCACTTCCACGGAACCGTCCTCCGAGAACAAGGCCACGAAGAGAGTCACGAAGTTGCCGAGTTCGATGCGATCCGAGATGTCTTGATTGACCAGCGTCACCGCTTCTCCGAGATCGGGCACGATGCGCACCATCGAGCGCAAGCTGGCCTGTGCTTGGGACGTGATCAGTGCCGATGCCGGACCATGACCGGTGACATCCCCGACCACCACCGCATAACGGCCATCGCGGGTCTTGAAGAAATCGTAGAAGTCACCACTCGTGCGCTCCGCTGCCCGGAACCAACCGAAGACGTCGAAGCCGACGAAGTCGCTGGGAATCTGTGGCATCAAGTTGTTTTGCACGACGCTCGCGTAGTCCAGCGAGGCCTCCAGCCGCGCGCGCTCCACGGCATCGAGGTGAGCGGCCATGGACTTGAGCGCGCCCACAATCTGATTCGAGAGCGTGGAGAAGTACGCGAGATCCGCGTGGTCAAATTCTCGCGTGGCGGCTTTCGAGTCCACGTAAAGAACGCCTCGGAAAGCTGTTTGCCCCTGACCCGCCTCGAGCGGGACGCACATCAAAGCCCGCAATTTGAGGTCGTAGATGCTGGCTCCTAGGTTGCCCGCATCCGCCCCAGAGATGTCCTTGACGCCCTCTCCACTCTCCAGCACGCGAGCCACCACACTGGTGGAAAATCTCGGGACACCGGCGAGGGTCTCGCCCCCACGCCCGCGCGCCACGCGCACGGAGTATTTTTCTGCCCCTTCGCTTCCGGGTCCGTCATCGAGGATCAACATCCCTCTCTCGGAGCCCGTGCGCCGGATGGACGCGTCCACGATGTAGGTCAACAGGTCGTCGAGGTCCTCTTTGCCGCCCAGGCGCACCACGCGCTCAGTGATGGACTGGAACTCCTCGAAGAGGCTGGCGCTACGACGCCGATCCTCCTGGACATTCCCTGTCATGAATGGATCCCGTTGCCCTCTATCCGCGCCAACGGCGGATTGCGGGACGTCGGCTGGGGACTCGCTGGCAACTTTCTTTTTCCTCTTCCAGAACACCATGGGTGGAGTCTACCCCCGGAGAATGGGGAGTCTTCATCGAGATTCGGGGTAAGTGCGCACTCGGGAGATACTTCTCCAGCTCGGGCCCAGGCGAGCAAGCGGGCGCCAGCCCCTTCATGTTCAGAGATCCCGGACAGCTTGGTCCAAAAATCCTTGCCTCAGGGCGCATCCCTTGGACAATCTACGGCCAACCCAGGCCGCTCTGGCCTCCGATCCGCTTTCCACTGGGAGCCCCAGCCGCATGCACATCACTGTTGAACCCCGCGAGTCCTACGCGATTCTCTATCTGTCTGGCGAATTTGATACCTACTACGTCCCCGCCTTGCAGACCGAGATCGACAAATTGATCAAGGCAGGCGTGACTTCCGCAGTACTCAATCTGCGTCTGGTCAAGTTCATCAACTCGACCGCCCTGGGTGCCATCATCAAGGGATCCAAGCAATTCAGCAGTGCCGGCGGAAAGTTGACCATCGCTCACCCCTCCAAGTTCTGCCGAGACATCTTTCAGAAGGTCGGGCTCGATCGGGTCGTGCCTGTCTTCGATACGGATGAAGAAGCCGCATCTCAACTCGGTGGCGCCGCCGCGACCAGCGCCGGTTCCGACGACGAGGCCTTCCGCGAGGACGAGTCCTCGGTGATCTTCAGGCCCGTGGATTCACAGCGAGTGGAGCACTTCATCGAGAGCAGCGACAAGGTGGTCAATCCGGTTCACGGACACGCCTTCGGCGACAACTGGAGCGGTATCGGTCGCATGGCGGGACTCGACGAAGCCAGCGTCCGCTTCACCTGGAGTGGCGGGCAAACCGGCCTCGACGTGTTCGCCATGGGGCAACTGCTCGCCCTGGGCACGGACTGGAAAATCAAGTTCCGCTTGCCGCTGTTGAAGAAAGGCCATTGCGAAGCCGTGGCCACCATCAGCGAAGTTGAAGAGCGCGGTGATGGAATCAAGATCAAGGCCGACTTCAAAGAGATCGACGACGCCACCCGTGGTTCCGTGCGTCAGTATGCTGCGGACATGTCGTACCTGAAAGACGAGTTGCGCCGGGCGACAGACGCCTAGCGAAGACTCAAGAGACTCAAGCAGAAGCCCGGGGAGATCGTTCTTTCCGGGCTTCTTCGTCTTCCTCAAGAGCCCTGGCTTGCACAACCTGCTCGAGCAGTTTTTCCACGGAGTCAGCGATCAAAGGCCAGGCCAGACGCTCCTCAGCGAGCTCACGACCGCGCACGCCCCAGCGCCTGCGTGCCTCGGGGGCGCCCCCCGCCTTGCGCAGGGCATCGGTCCAGGCTGGGATGGATCCCGCGTCCACCAACATGCCAGACTGTTCGTTCTCCAACAGATCGGAGAAGCGTGGCAAGTCCGATGCGAGCACAGGCAGGCCACATGCCATGGCCCTCGGAATTTGAATGCCGCGCACACCGTCGTTCACTGCGGGCACCACGAGCAATGTCGCGCTGCCCATGAGCCCGGGGATTTCCTCGGCTCGTAAAGAGGGCAAACAACGCACGACGGATCCCATGCCTAGGCGGTCCACGAGTGCCCGCAAAGCTTGGCGCGCGGACGGCAGGCCATCCCCAGCGATCACGAGAGACCAATCGCTTCCCTGGCCAAGCGTCTTGGCATAGGCGTTGATCAAGACCTCAAGGCCGCGATCCGCAGAGACCAATCCGATGTACAACAAGACCCGCCCGCCAATGCGATGGCGAGCTAGGAGATTGGAGGTCAATCCAGGACGAAACTCGTTCAGGTCCACGCCCTGGGGCAAGACGCGAATCACACTCTCATCAAAACCCTCGCTGCGCGCCTGGGCCTCGGCGACGGAATCGAGTGCGATCAGGATTTTCGCGTAGCGTCGCACAAAGGAACCCCACATGCGTTCGCCGCACCAGCGAAGGAAGCGTTCATAGAATCGACCTCCGATGCTCGTCCCCGCTTCGACCAGGATCAAGGGGACCTTGAGGGTGCGCGCTGCACGCGCTCCCATGAACGCCGCCGGTGACAGAGCGTCATAGGCCAGAATCACATCGGGTTTGAACGAGACCACTCCGAGGCCGGAATTCGAGCGCCTCTGTCCGTCTTCATCCGGATCCTTGCCGGAACGCGGAATCAGGCCGCCCGGCGCACCAAAACCCCGAACCGTATGCCCCTTCCCTAGCAACTCGCGGGCCAACTGGGGTGCGTACTCCCCGCCCTTGACCTTGAAGTCGAAAGGATTCAGGAGGATGGCAATCCGGAGAGATTTGGGAACGGAGTACAAGCGATCGGGGGGGCATTCAGGGGGCGGAGCGATACCAGGAATAAATAGACCATCTGGCTCCCTAAGTCATCGGCATTTAGAGCCCTGGAAGCAAATCGGAAAACGTCCTCAACCGAGGACTGGGAATGTCGAGAACGGAAGTGGTCCCCGGTATCCGAGTCCTCTCCCTATTTCGAGCCCATGCCTCAGCGGAATTCTCTATTTCAAAACCCCCTCGCTCCCCTTCCTGGAACTGACCAGGCGAAACGAGGGCTTTTCATCGATCGCTTCGGCACCCTGCTCGAGAGTCCGACGGGAAAGCCAAAGTCCACCTACCGAAACATGCAGTTCATCGGGGGCGCCCTGGACGCGCTCTTCCGGTGCACCCAGGCCGGTTGGCAAGTTTATTTGATTGGAAACGAGTCCGCCGTGGCCCAAGGCCACTGCAAAGATGCCACCTGGACTCGCTTCGAGGACAAAATGCTCGCGGAGATGCAGCAAGCCGGTATCACCGTCACGCGTTGCTATGCCTGCCTCGAAGATCCCGTCAACGGCAAGGGCAGCCACCTCACCGACTCGGTGTTCCTGCTGCCCAACACCGGTGCCATGTACCACGCTCGACAGCATGACGGTGTGGTTCTGGACGAGAGTTGGGTGATCGGCGATTCCTCCCTGGAACTCGCCGCCGGTTGGCGTGCGGGATGCCGTGTCGCCGCCGTGCAGACGGGCCTCGGCAACCAAGACTCCGCCCTCGAAACCGAGGTCGTGTTCAGCGGCGCCACCCTCGTGGATGTGTTGGACGAGATCTTGCAGATCTCAGAAGCAGCCCAGTCCTGAACCAAAAGGAAAGCAAGCACAAGGATCGGGCGAGGCCATCAGGGCTCGCCCGATCCTTGCTTAGAAGATGCGCTCGCGGTCAGCGCTGAGGATGCGGACGGTGCCCCTGTGGTAGCGCAGGAAGCCATCGGATCCGGTGACCAAGCTACCACCTGGGAAGATGCGAACGTCGAGTCGCTGACTGAAGTACCAACTAGGGGCATCCGCATCGCTGGGCATCCGGAAACGCAGATCTCCACCATCCAAGCGGTCCATCTCGAGGTCCGTTCCACGTTGAATCAGAAAAGCACCATGGTTCTCGACCTGATCTTCGGCCAGACCACGCCAGATAGATGTGTCCCAGGGCGACGCTTGAGGTTCTGAGGCCTCGTCTTGAACGGAAGGGGGTTGCGTGGTCGAGGGCGACTCAAGCGATGGCGTTTCGTTTGCAACGAGATCCGGCGCATCGGTCCTTGCTTTGGCCGGCGAATCGGGGCGAATCCCGTTCGGCGCAAGCGTTGTCCCAGGCAATTCGTCCTCCAACAATCCAGATTCCAACGCCGGAGTGACGGGCCCAGTTGGCCGAATCTGCTCGGTCGATACGTGCGACAGCGAGTTCCCCGTCGCGCGCGGAGTTCGCGCCGCTGAAGTCGAGGATACGCCCTGGATTGGATCCGGGGTGGAGGGCGTGCGCTGGTCAAGTGGCTCGGTCTGTGGAGCAGCCCCCGCGCTCGACGGCGCGTGCAACTCCTCTGCGGGTGTCGGCTGCGGAACCATCCCTTGGTCCACTTGCGCCGCATCCTGTTGCATGGACTCCGCAGAGGACCAGGGCCAATCCCAATGGGTCCAGGGCTCCACATCCAGTTCCTCCGCGCCCCAGGGCCATTGTTTTTGTTTCCAGGCGGGAGCTCCAGCCAGCACGATGTCCGGCGCGCCCTCAATCTTTCCCTGGCCCCAAGGCCAAACGCTGTCCGTCCAACCTGGCGCAGCATGCGTCAGATCCGGACGGGGGATGAACTCGGGCGCCCCCTTGAGCAAGTAGCGTTCCCCCGCTTGCACGACAACCGGAGGCGGCGCCAATCTTCCACCGCCGATCCAGCTGGCCCGCGCCGGATGGCCCGCGCGATGCACGAGTTCCACTCCGCCGCCGCCCATGCAGTAGACCGAATAGGCACCGCTGTTCAGTTGCAAACGCCAAGCACCGGGCAGGTCCACACGCATGGGCGTGGAGCGCACTTCAATGTCCGCGGTTCCTATGGAGCTGAATTCTAGTCGCACGGTTCCGCTGCCTTCGGGGGCTTGCCAAGCCACCGATGCAGGCCCCACCAAGCTGACGCTACCGGCACCTTGCCAACGAACGCTGGCCTTGCTTCCGGGAGCCACTTCCAGGTGCCCTGCACCGTGGAATGGAGTCACGCCGCGTTGGGCAGAGATAGGCTGCACACCGTGATTGGTGACGAGCATGGCGCGACCCGACTGCACGTCGAGGTGCACCAAGGG
>JBLIMI010000073.1:0-9909 GCA_047638655.1 Minisyncoccia bacterium
AGGCTATTCAAGACCTTTCCCGCACTCGACTACAAGGTCGTGGTGGATCTGGGCGCCTACAAGGGCGAGTTCACGGACGCAGCACGGCGGGTTTTAGGCGCCGAGCGAGTGGTTATGGTGGAGGCCGATCCCGAGTCCGCAGCGGCTCTGGAGACCAAGTATTCCGCAGAACCGAGTTGCGAGATCGTGAACGCCGCCATCACGAACCGCGGCGGCCCTGTCGAGTTGCGCATCAACACCCACCGCGACTCCACCTCGATCCTGCCGATCACGGAAGCCGCCGAACGCATCTTCGAGCGCAAGATGACCGAGGAAAGGACGGTGGAAGTACCCGGGCTCACCCTCGATGGGCTCTTCGAACAGTGCGACCTGACCGAAGTCGCTCTCCTGAAAGTGGACATCCAGGGAGCCGAACGCCACATGATTGAAGCCGGGGGACGTGCCCTGGAAAGGGTCCAAGCACTCTACATCGAGGTCTGCTTCGAGGAATTCTACGAGGGCTGCTCAGAGTTCCAGGAACTCGATCTGATGCTGCAAGAACACGGCTTCAAGCTACGTTCGTTCCACGAGAACCGACTGGGGTCCGATGGCTGCCTGGCCTACGCCAACGCTCTGTACTTGAAGTTGGCCTGAGGCCCACCTTGGATTGGGCCTGTGCCGCCTCTGCGTCACTCTTTTTGGATTGAAGGGCAAATCTTGGCCCCGACAGGCTGATTTGTACGCTATCCACAGCGAGACGTTCCCATGGCCCCCAACCCCAATACTGACTGGACCCCTGCGATCTACGACGAACTCCGTCGCATCGCCGAAGCCATGATGGCCGGGGAGCGGTCCGAGCACACTCTCGAACCCACAGCCCTGGCCAATGAAGTGTGGTTGCGCTTGCTGCAGAGCCGTGAGGCGGGCAGCCTTGAACACGGATCCTTCATCGGAGTGGCCGCCCAGGCCATGCGGCGCATTCTCACCGACCACGCCCGGCGCCGAGCCACCACAAAACGAGGGGATGGTGCTCGACGCACCACACTCGCCGGGCTGGCTGCACCACAAGAGCCGCAGGCATTTGCCCTGGATCTGGACACGGCGCTCGATTCCCTCGAGCAAACGGACGAGGAACTGGCGCGACTTGTTGAGCTCCGATTCTACGGGGCATGCTCCACCGAAGAGATTGCGGAGACCCTTGGCATATCAGCACGGACGGTCAAGCGACGCTGGCGTTTCGCGCGCGCCTGGTTGCAACAATCCATGGAGCAGCAAGAACAATGAAGAACTGGAAACTAGTGCAAGAGCTGTTCGAAGAAGCGTTGGGGCTCGCCGAAAATGAGCGCGCATCGTTCCTTGCCCAACGCACCGATGGAGACAGCGAAATCACTCAACAGGTAGAGCAACTGCTCTCCGCTGACGCCAACCCGCGGCAGGGCTTCTCCAACACCGCGACGGATCTACTTCTCGCCATCCGCAAGGAACCGTCCCCTGACGGGCTCTGCGGCACCAGCTTCGGAGCCTATCGCATCGAGGCACACATCTCATCGGGAGGGATGGGCCACGTCTACCGCGCGTTGCGCACGAGTGCGGGCACGCAGCGCCGGGTCGCCCTCAAAGTCTTGCGGCCGGGATTGGACAGCGAGCCGTTCCTGCAACGCTTCCAGGAAGAACGGCGCACCTTAGCCGCCCTGGAGCACGAGTCCATCGTGTCCTTCATCGACGCGGGATGCTTGCCCGATGGCCGCCCTTACATGGTCATGGAATTCGTGGAGGGCACATCGCTCAGCCAGTGGGCGGCGGGAGTTTCCGTACATGAAAGGTTGGTCGTCTTTCTGCAGGTGCTAGCCGCCGTGCAGTACGCACACCAACAACTGGTGGTTCACCGAGACTTGAAACCGTCAAACGTCTTGGTGACACCAGAGGGCTCTCCCAAGTTGCTGGACTTTGGTGTGGCTTCCGCTCTCAAGACGGAAGTCGGCGACCAATTAGAGCCTGCGCCACTGACGGCCAGCTACGCCTCGCCAGAACAACGGCGCGGCGCCTCCGCGACCACGATCAGCGACGTGTATTCCTTGGGCGTGCTTCTGCAAGAAGTACTCTCAGGAGAACTCCCCCGATCTGAGGGCCAGAACAAGGTGCATCAAGACCTTCAGGCCATCGCCACCAAAGCTAGCCACCAAGATCCAGACCAGCGCTACGACTCGGTGACCCAATTCGCGGATGACATCCGACGGTACCTCAAGCAAGAGCCGGTCGTCGCCCGCAACAGCCGCTGGACCCGCCACGGCGCACTCTTTGTTCTTCGTCACCGGTTGGCCGTGACCATTGCGGCGGCTGTCGTTCTTGTCGTGTGCACGGGTTGGATTGCTTCGGAATTAGGGCGTCGGCGAGCGCAACGGGAAGCGGGTGCCGGCTGGGGCGCTCACGGTGAAGCCAAGGCCGCGGCCCAGGTGTTCGAAAGCTGGATCGTTGAGACCGTTGAGGGCAACTCCGAGTTGACATCCAGTGCCATCCAGCACATGGAGCAAGCCCTCAACTCGCGTCTAATCCAATGCCCAGAAGCCGATGTGCTCGTGCGCTTGCGACTTGCGGAACTGTATGCAGCACGCGGCGAGGTCCAACGGGCACTGGACAACGCAAAACATGCCTGGGACTTGGCCCAATCGACCGTGGGCGTCGGTCGCAAGGACAAGCAATGGGCAGAGACTCTGATGGCACGCCTGTCCGCTCAACTCGAAGCCAATGGGTCCCAGCTCTAGCAGAGCGCTCGAGCCGGACTACTTGTCTATGAGACTCGGCATGGCCGCATCCGTTTGCTTGCGCCACTCGGCCATCAAGCCATGCAGCTCCGTCACTTTCTCGGGCATTTTCTCAGCCAAGTTGTGCTCTTCCGAGATGTCCTCCACGAGATCGTAGAGCTCGAGACGACCGTCTTCGAAGAACTCGATCAGCTTGAAACGGCCTTGCCTAATCGCGGCCACGGGAGTGGTGCGCCAGGGAGATCCTTGCCTCCGTTTGCCACCGGCTTCCAAGTAGGCGGGAAAGTGCCAGTGCAACTCTCGGGGAACGAGAGCGCTCTCCCCGAGCAACAAGCCACTGATGTCCACTCCATCCAACAAGGCATCCTCCGGGACCTTCGCTCGGCCAAGCTGTGCAAGAGTCGGAAACAAGTCGGTCCCAATCACGATGCTGTGCTCTTTCACGCCAGCCTCGATGTGTCCCGGCCAACTCGCAATGAAGGGTTCTCGAATTCCGCCCTCGTAGAGCATGCCCTTGGAGCCGCGCAGGGGCGCCATGGACGTCACGCCGCCATTGCCGCCATTGTCGGACGTGAACAGAACCAATGTGTTTTCCCGTAGCTCAAGTCGTTCCAGGCATTCGATGATCCGTCCCACGCTTTGGTCGAGACTGTCCACCATCGCTGCATAGCCGGGATTGCCACCTTTGTTGCGCTCGGCGTAGAAATCCTTCAGATCCTGCTTGGCCTGAATTGGAGTGTGCACCGCGTAGTGGCTCAGATAGAGGAAGAAGGGCCGACTACGATTGGTTTCCATGAACTCAATCGACTCGTCCGTGAGCCGATCCGTCAGGTACTCCCCCGCTTCGCCGTCGGGCAACTGTTCGTTTCGGTACGGGCTAAAGTAACTCTTCGGATGTCCAGCCTGATTGCCCGCCACGTTCAAGTCAAAGCCCTGGGTTCGAGGGTCCGCGCCCAGGTGCCACTTTCCAATCTGGGCGCTCACGTAGCCTGCTTCGCGAAGCATTTCGGGCAAGGTCCAAATTTCATCTGGCAGCACCGTGCGGTTCTTCGGTGGAACCATCTTGCGATTCTCCGCTTTTCCTCGAGCCGAGCCCTGCACCGTATAGATCCCGTGCCGCGGACCGTACTGACCGGACATCAGACAGGCCCGAGAAGGCGCACAATTGGGCGCATTGGCGTAAGCATTCGTGAACAACATACCGCCTGTAGCCAACTGGTCCAGATTGGGCGTCCGGTGCAGCGAACTGCCGTAACACCCCAAGTCTGCGTACCCCAGATCATCAGCGTAGATCAGCACGATGTTCGGCGGAATGGTCGCCGGCGGCTGTGTCTCATCACGTGCGTCGCCCCTCTGACACAGGCCAACAAGCAGTAGAAGCGCGAGGGCCAGGTTTTGTGTCTTGTGCATGAGAGTCGAGTTAGCGTTCACCAAAGTACTTGCGGCGAATCCAGGCGGGCTGCCAACGATCCGGTTTGCGCTCCGTGCCCGTGAGGTCGATGAAGCGCGGCCCTGGCTCTTCCACCCGGAGATCCAGGTCATCTCCGACCTGCTCCTGCCAACGCTCTAGTTCCGCCCACAGTTCCAGCACTCGCCCTGCTTGTTCTGGCCGATCGGCAAGGTTGAGCAGTTCATCTGGATCACTTGCCAGGTCAAAGAGTTGGGTCACATCCACCTTGGGATATCGAATCAGCTTCCAGCGGCCATCCAGAACGGCGCGCTGGGTGTTCTTCATGGAAAGAAAAATCGAGGAGCGGTTTTCTTCCCGCTCACCGCTCCAAATCGCTGAGAGGTCTTTGCCTTCGATGTCCTGATCACCCTGGGTGCCGGCCAGCTTCAGCAAAGTCGGATAGAGATCGAGCAGGTACGTGAGAGCCGTGCTCGATGATCCCTTCGGAATGCCAGGACCCGAGAGGATCAGAGGAGCGCGCATGGAATGTTCGTAGACACTCTGTTTGCCAAGTAGCCCATGGCTTCCGACGGCCAATCCATGATCCGCCGCGTAGACGATGATCGTGTTGTCCGCTTTGCCGCTCGACTCGAGGGCATCAAGCACACGTCCGATCTGCTCATCCATGTGAGTGATGATCCCGTAGTACTCCGCCAGTTGGTCTTCAACCACTTCTCTGGTTCGTGGCCACGCTGCCAAAGTTTCGTCGCGCAAGACGAGCATCCCATTGTCGAAGGGATGCTGCGGCATGAAGTTGCGCGGCAGGGGTGGGCGTTGATCGTAGTAGTGCTCGGCGAAAGGGCGGGGTGGATCCCTAGGATCGTGGGGAGCCGTGAAAGCCAGGTAGCAAAAGAAGGGTTGCTCGGACTTGTGCCCTTCGATGAACTCGATCGCGGCGTCGGCAAACACTTCCGAGGAGTGCGCCGTCCCGACACGCTGGTTCACGAACTCCTGCTCCTCCATGTCGGACAGGGGAACTTCCCGGTGATTCGCCATGCCTCCCAACAGCACGGCTTCCCCCCTTTGGAACGAACGTTTGAACGCTCCCCTGCCGTTGTGCCACTTGCCGGTGGCAAAAGTAGAGTAGCCGGCTTCCCCAAGCACCTCGCCCAGTGTGCGACAGCCCTTAAAGTCCCCCATGTCCAAGCCATGGTAATCGCGACCCGTGTGCAACATGGCGCGACTCGGAATACAAACAGCGCCGTGCATGGATCCCATGCAGTAGGTGCGGCGAAAAGACATGCCGCTGCCGGCGATGCGATCGATGTTGGGTGTCTCGATGAAGGGGTTGCCCCAGGCGCCGATGGTGTCCGCTCGCTGGTCGTCAGCGAAGACCAGCAGGATGTTGGGGGCATCCACATTCGGGGCCGTGGATCCAATGGCCCCCAAATTCAAGAGGAGGGTGACGGTCCACAGGAGTCGGGCAAGAGTCATGGGCGATGTGCTGGCTGAAAGAGAGGGATCCAAAGGATAGTCCCCCCCTCTCAAGACGCCAACCCAAGATGCGCTTCGTCTGCGTTCGAGCTCATTGGTCACAAACAAGCTCGCCGCCAGGTCCGCCCTGCCACTTGGGCTTCGGCGATCATGGCGGCGAGTTCTTGTCGGAGCCGAGTCCGGAAACAAGTTCTCAGGGGGTGAAGAGGAGAGAGTGACCGCTAGAGAGGTTGTAGCCCGAGCCACCCGCTGCGGGATCGCGGTACCAGAACTGGAAGTTCCAGACTTGGCCAGCAGAGATCTGACCGGCCGGGGAGGGCGGGTTGGTGTTGTCGAGGTGATGGACGGCGACACCACCGTTGGTCGAGATTTGGGCGGGCAGTCGATTCACCGGGCCTCCGACGCAGCGGAATCCGTTGCCGAAGGGAGACTGAATCTGATTGGGACCGTAGAAGTAGATGCCAAACTTGTTGGCCGGCAAGCCGGTGCAAGTCAGAGTTAAGTTGTTGGCAGCGACGCCTGCGGATCCTGAAGTGCAGATGACCGCACCGGGACCAGCAGAGTTCGGCGCGCCGATGCAGTAACTGGTTCCCACACATGACGTCGGCACGGTCACTGACTCGATGAACATGGGAGCACCCCCCAGGCTGCCGCAGAGCATGACCCGGTCAATTTCGCTGTCGGCGACGCTGAAGGACTCGCAGCGAACCACAAACCGGTCAGCCAAAATGGTTGGCCCTTGCACGATCTGGTGGTTGGAAGGTTGGGCTCCAGCAATGCTCCACTCGCTGCTGTACAGGTTCCCACCGAGGGCGGTGGTCGCTTTGGAGAAGCTCTTGAAGGCGGAAACGGACAGGGCAGGGCCACTCATGCCGCCCTGTTGGAAAATCAACTGGCCCTGGTTGAAGAGTTCAAGGGTGTAGGTCTGTGAACCCAAAGCGCTGAAGTCCGGAATGAAAACCCAGTCCCCCTGAAATTCCTGGGCAGTGACTCGGTCAACCTCGCCGCTACCGGTTTCGCCTTCCAATGTGATGATGCCGCCGCTGTTGTCGGAAGCGATGAATTCCGCCACTTGGACTTCCAGCTCGCCAGTTCCATTCCCGGGGTCGATGGAGACCCCGTCGCAACCGGAGGAACCCAGATTGTCGACCATCATGACGCCGCTCTGCTGGATACTGAGGTGAGCGTTTTCGAGACCGGTCAGCCAACTGTTGAAATGCCGGATCTCTTCCGATTGGATCGTGAAGTCAGCCAAGTTGGCGGCTGTAATTTCTGCCGAGTTGATGCCGACGATGGAACCGGGATCGGTCATGAACTCAAAAAAGTCGGCGGGAATCTGACCGCCGCCGGGAGGAGTGATGACCGTACCGCCATCGCCCGGAAAGCAAGTCAGGTAGGAACCGCCCCAGGGGCCGAAGGGGTTGGTCAGGATGTAAGCCACCATCGGCAAGCTAACCAGGCCGCCGCCAGTTTGCATTTTGGTCGAGCCACTGAGACCGCTGGCCTCGTACACCACTTGGCCGTTGTTCGAAAGTCGCAGCGTGTAAGTCTGCTGACCAATTCCTGTGTAGTCGGGCTGGAAGAGTAATGCTGTGCCAGATCCATCCGCAGTGATGTTCATGTCGAGAGAAGCGCTCCCCCCACCTTGACGTTCCACGTCGCACTTAATTCTGGAGTCTCCGTTGGCGCCCATCACCATGGTCGTGTTGAGTTTGCATCCGGCTGAGTAATCGAGATCGATACGAACGCCGTCGATGCCAGAGGAGCCAATATTAGAGACGACCAAGCGCCCGGTGCCATCGTCGCCGAGGGAAGCCGAGCCAAGCGGAGAATTCAGCAAGCCGTCAAAGTGAAGGCTCTGGGCGGTGGCCGCAGCGGTCAGAAAGAGCAGGGCGACCGCGCAAGAGGAGATGTTGATGACGTGCTGCATGAAACTGGTTGGGTGAGGAACCCGGAGAAGAGAGGAGTGGGCCGGCCATCCATAGACAAATGCCAGCGTGGAGCGTTGATCGCTCTCACACCTCAAAGTGACCCGGGGCCCTAACGCTGGACAAAGATCTCGATGTAGGTCTCGATCTAGCGCGTCAAAACGCGATTAAGGCCACTCAATGGCTCTTTTGCCCTGGCGAGTTACTGACGAAAAATCAGACTACAGCAGGTGACGGCGCCTTCAGCCTTCGCCAATTCGTCGTATTCGACCCTGTGCACTCGCAGTCCACTGGCTTCTAGTTTGGCAGCCGTGGACGGAAAAGCCGTGGGGTAGATCACGCTCTCTCCAAGCCAAACAACGTTTGCGGCACCCACTTCAGCGGGATGTGTCTCGAGCAGCTCGGCGCCATCAAACTGACTCCCATCCACCCAATCGGGCTGAATCAACACCCGATCTTGACCAATTGCGCATGCAGCCGACTTCAGGTGCAAGCACCCAGCCACTTGAACCCCACGCACTTTGTAGCCATGGGGCGCGAGCAAGCGTTGCAGTTGCTCGATCCCCGTACAGTTGGAACGGGAAGAGAGTCCTACGTAGAGCGTGCGGCCCAGCAAGATGACATCCCCCCCATCGAGGGTCCCCGGCTCTTCGATATGCAACAACTCGCGCCAGGGCTGCAAGGCGCGCGCCAGACTCGCCCCTTCCCCGCGCCGTGAAACGGCGCCGGGGCGAGTGATCACGGCCACTTCATCCAGCACGATTGCGGGATCCTCGACAAACACACCATCGGGCATGTTGGGCTCGGCTGGCAACTCGTGAATCTCGCATCCCAACTCTACCAGCAACTCCACATAACGTGCGTGCTGTCGGCGCAGCCGAAGCACGTCAATCGGTTCTCGCTCCAGGTGCGTGAGCTCGCAGCCTTCCATAGACTCGCTGGGCTTGCGGACGATAGCGTGAAGCATGATCAGCTCGAGCGGGGCACGCGGATGTCTTCCACCATTTGCTGAATACGATCCGACGGCGGCGGAAAGAAGCTGCTGACAGTCAAGGCCACAGCAAAGTTCAGCACCATACCCAGTGCCCCGATCCCTTCAGGAGAGATTCCGAACCACCAATTTTCAACCAGATCCATTTCGGGGGAGAGAAAGCGGAAGTGAAGGATGTAGCCCGCAGTAAACAAGAGCCCCGTGGTCATGCCAGAGATCGCCCCCTGGCGATTCATGCGCTTGGAGAAGATTCCAAGGATGATGACGGGGAAGAAGGAGGAAGCTGCCAGACCGAACGCAAAGGCCACCACCTGTCCCACGAAACCGGGAGGATGAATGCCGAGGTAGCCGGCCACAACTACCGCCAAAGCGGCGGTGCAACGGGCGCTCATCAATTCTTGCCGCTCGGTGATGTTCGGCATCAGGGCTCGCTTGAGCAAGTCGTGGCTGATCGCGGAAGAGACCACAAGCAAGAGTCCAGCGGCCGTGGACAGCGCCGCCGCCAATCCACCTGCTGCCACCAGCGCCACCACCCAGTCGGGCAAGTGCGCAATCTCGGGGTTGGCCAACACGATGATGTCGCGGTCGATCGTCAGCTCGTTCTGAATGGGCTCCCCCAGCTCATCCACGGCAGCTGGCCCCACGTATTGAATCAATCCATCGCCGTTCTTGTCGTCAAATGCAATCAGGCCTGTCGCTTCCCAGCGGCCAACCCAGTCAGGCATTTCCGCGTAAGGCTTATTCGAAACCGTCTCGAGCAAATTGGTTCGTGCAAAAACTGCAACCGCCGGGGCGGTGGTGTAGAGAATGGCGATAAAGACCAGAGCCCAGGCTGCAGACTTACGGGCATCCCGCACGCCGGGCACGGTGTAGAACCGAACGATCACGTGGGGCAATCCCGCGGTACCCACCATCAGCGCGGCCGTGATGCAAAAGATGTCGATCAGGCCCCTGGAGCCGTCCGTGTAGGAGGCGAAGCCCAACTCTTCGTGCAAGCCATTCAAACGCTCAAGCAGCGGGATGCCCGTCTCTAGTGAATTACCACCAAGACCCAGCTGTGGAATCGGGTTCCCCGTGATCAGGATCGACAGGAAGATCGCGGGCACCATGTAGGCGAAGATCAAAACGCAATACTGCGCCACCTGTGTGTAGGTGATCCCTTTCATGCCTCCAAGCACCGCGTACATGAACACGACGGCCATGCCGATGTAGACGCCGGTCTCGACGTCCACCTCGAGAAAGCGGCTAAAAACGATGCCGACACCGCGCATCTGTCCTGCCACATAGGTGAACGAGATGAAGATCGCACACACCACGGCCACGATGCGTGCGGTGCGCGAGTCGTAACGATCGCCCACGAAGTCA
>JBLIMI010000074.1:0-9892 GCA_047638655.1 Minisyncoccia bacterium
TTTGACCGAGGGAACGCCCTCCCAGCAAACCCGCGACCACAACTCATCACCGGTGCTCTTGTCGAGGCAGTGCAACTGGAAGCGAAACTCGCTCTCGTCCTGCACGGGGTCGATGCTCCCGTAGAGTCCAACTTTCAACTCCTGAGTATCGCCTGCTTTGCGAACTGCAGTCGTCAGAAACATGCGATCACCCCAAATCACCGGTGAGGAGTGAGCCATACCAGGAAAAGGAATGTGCCACCGGATGTTCGTGCCCTCACTCACATCCCACTCGGTGGGAACGCGCGCTCCGTCCGCCACACCGCTCGCGTCCTGCCCGCGGAAAGAAGGCCAATTCACTGATTGCTTTTGTTCCGCGGCAGGCTTCGCGGGTTTCTTGGGTTCGTCGCGCTCGACGCGGCCCCACATCTGTCCCCCATAATTCGCTCCGCTCCAGAGCCCCGCGTACTCGTTGCCATGGAAGAGCACTCGAGCCGAGTACTTTCCAAGCATAGGAAAAGACATGTCGGTCACGGAAATCACCGGGGTATCACCGGCCCAGTGAACGGGCAGCTTCAAACCGATCGGGATCTTTCGCTTGCCAAATTCAATGCTGGCTTCAAAGAGCCACAAGTCACCTTCGACCTTGCTGACACGCTTGATCGTGTAGCTGTCTTCCTGCTGTCCAGACTCGGGCTTATCACTTTGAGTGAAGAAGCCGACCAGTTTGGCTCCCGTCAAGAGCGTGGCAAAGTCAGCTTCCCGTTGCGCAATGACTTGCGCTTCAGCATCGGCAGGCGCCGATCCGTTTTCTTGTGCAAGTGAGACGGGGCAGGTCGCAAGGACCGAAACAAGGAGCAGGGCTCCGGGCAAAAAAAACATTCGCTCTCCTTCGTAGCTAGCGTGGGATGGTTGGTTTGGATTGTAGCGCGCCAGAGCCCGGGTTTTCAGCCCTCTACCGACGTGTAGATGTTCAATCTTCCGACTGCTCGGTATCCGAGTCTTCAGAAGCAGCCAAGAGCTCCAGGATCGAGTCGGGAATATGGAAGAGGTCCTCCGAGGGAGCCTGAATCTCGATCTTCGTGAAGACCCAGCGGCGCTCCTCTCCCGAATCTGCGTTGTACTCGGTTCGTTTGAAGGGCAGCGTGCGTCCTTCGACTTGACGCCAATCGCTAAACAGAACAGTGGACTCGTCTTCGGCACTACGACCGTGCAGGCGGCCCGTCTTCAGGTCGAAGTAGACCTGGCGCACGGTGCCCTCATCGATTTGCACGTCGACTCGGTAGCAAGGCACGCCATGAAAGCGGTCGAGGGACACGCTTGCTTTCTCCTGTCCGTTGGGGAGTGGCTGAAGTAGGGAACGCGGGCCTCCCAGGCGTTTCAGCTCTGTCAACACGCCATCCTCCATCAATGCGTCACCGCGATAGGGATTCAGCTGCCAACCGAGTTCGCCATCGAAGAACAACTCAATCGAGCCCTCCATGGCGGGGGGCAGATCGAAGAGTGCGTGCCAGCGCCCGTCACGGTTCAGTTCCCACAGGGCATCGACGTTATCGAGCCCGAGAGCCTTGACGAACAGCTTGCCACTCATTCGCAATCCTGGAGTCTCAGGCTTCGTCAAGCCACAGGCGGCCAGGTGCGCTGCCACCAGTTCGCTTGCACTGGGCAAGTCCCTGGCTTCTTGATCACTGGACGCAAGCACGCCGGACGCCTCAATTGCGCCCGTGCGGTGGTTCAGGCATACGAGATCACCCAGGCTTCCACGTACGAAGATGTAGCCATCCGAGATGATTGGGGCGGCCCAAAAAACACCGCCGTCGATCACCTTGCTGCGTGACTCCTCAACAAAGCCCTCCGGCGAGGCCAGCCCAATCACGAGTTCGCCGCGAGAGGTCGTCAGTAACAGGCGCCCGTTTGAAATGCTCAGTGCGCCTTGGCCTAGCCCGCGCACGCGCCACTGTTCATTGCCCTCAAGATCCATGCACTTGAGCATGGACTCATCGAAGCCATAGAGGTGGTCTTGCCACAGCGTGCAACCCGCCATCTTGTTGCGCATGCGCCGTGTGCGCCAGACGACTTCAGGCTGTTCGCCGCTAAAGTCCACCATCGCACCGCCCTGCTCGTAACCGCTGGAAATGAACACTCGTTCGCCAATCACGATCGGCGTGGCGCCTTCTACATTTCGATTCCCCTTCCGGAAGGGAACTGTTTGCATCAGGGTTCCATCCTTTGCATCCAAGACGCTCAGGCCTGTACTTCCAAAAACCACAAACCCAGTCGTCTGTCCAAGTTGAATGGGTGCAATAGTCGTGTAGCTAGCGCCTTGATCTTCTGAAATCCAGTCTGTGGCGCCCGTCTTGCGATTTAGCGCCAGCGTCGGTCCAGCGTTGAGGATCAACTGCTCGCCATGAACGTAGGGTGAGCTAGCAAAGCCGTAGCGGCTGGGATCCACCTGATGGCGCTCGACCAGGTCGACCTTCCACTGCAAGTCCCCTGAATCCAACGAGTAAGAGCGTAGTTCGCCGGCGCGACTCGCCACATAGACCGTGCCCCCGTGAATGGTCGCTGTGCTGAGGGTGCCGCCCGCGTGCTCGTTGTTGTAGATCAATGCCGGATACTCTTGCGACCAGAGCAGCTCGCCAGTCCTGGAATCGAGGCAGCTCACACGATCGACTCCTTCACCTGGAGTTTCCGCATCGTCCAGGTACCCGTTGATCACAAGCTTTCCGCTAGCGATGACGGGAGAGGAATAGCCGGCGCCAATGTTTGCCAACCAGACTGGCTCCGCACTGGCAACGGGACTCCACTTGGTCTCCTTGGAGATGTTGTCCTGACCAGTACCCCGCCATTGGGGCCAGTCGCCCGTGCTGGGTGCGATTGCGGGAAGCGTGGTGGGAAGCAGGCAAAGCAGTGTGGTCAGCATTCGGCTCAGGGTGGGGCGTCGGACTCCTTGAGTGGATACCAAATCCTACGCGATGACCCCTGACGGACCACGGCGCAAGGGGTTCTTGCACCGTCTTGACACGACCCCTGGCTGCGCGACCCCTAACTCCGCGGCCAAGCGCCAACCTCTAGCGCTCTCCGAATGCCCAGAGTGCGGAGTCTGTTCGGATGAAGGTCACCCCGTCAACAATCGCTGGCGTGGAGTGAATCGACTCGCCCAGGGAAACACTGGACACCAACTCGAAGTCGTCCGAGGCCTTCAAGATGCTGATCGTGCCCTTTGATGAGCAAAGAATGATGTGACCCGCGACCCCAACAGGAGACGCGTAGTACTCGCTGTGATCTTCCAATCGTTCAGGACCGAAGTGGGCCTTTCCCGTTTCAGCGTTCAAACAAGTCACGAGCCCCCCAGCTTTAGCGAGGTACACGCGGCCGTCATAAACGAGCGGTGACGCGACGTAGGGCAAGGCACGACGATAGCTCCAGCGCACATGGGAAGTTGCGATGTCCCCTTCGCCACCCGCTTTGACCGCCAGCATGAGGTTGTTGCCTCCACCCTTGGGGCGTTCCACGAGGGGCGCCAATTCCTCAATCGTTGCCGCACCGTCGCCATTCTGGTCGACGAACGAGAAGGCATCCCGGGCGCGACTAGGGGGAATCTCGGCGTGTTCGAGCTTTCCATTTCCGTTCTTATCAAGCTTAGCCACGATCAGTTTGGCGCTTTGCCGCTCTTCAGCGGTGAACTCCACGTCTCCCCAAGTCGCTTCCCCACGCTCGTTGGGCGCGGCATCAGAGGTCGACCACGCTGCAAAGTACAGCGTGTCATCGACCGCTGTGGGCGTCGTGCAAACAAAACTGGTCAGGCCTCCAATCTCCCACAACTGCTTACCGGTGGACAAATCCAGTCCGGTCAGGCGCTGGGTCCCGGCCACCACCAACTCACGACGAATGGAGTTCTTCCAGACGAAGGGCGTGCCAAAGCTGTAGGTGTAGCCCAAGCGTGGAACCTTCCATAACTCGCCGCCATCCTTCTTGTTGAAGGCATAGATCCCGGAGTCTGCGCAACCATCTCGCGAGAGGATCACCATCCCATCAACGATGATTGGTGATGTACCAATCCCAAACGGCGCCTGGGGCACGGGAAGCTCTTTCTCCCAAAGGAGCACTCCATCCATGTCCAAGACCACGAGACCAAACTGCCCGAAGTAGAAGACAACACGTTCTCCGTCCGTACACGGCGTTGGTGCGGCCCCGTTGGAATCCACATGCAGGGCGTTGTCCAGGGGCTTCGTCGTGCGCGTTTCGCGCCACAGCTCCTCCCCTGTCGAGCGCTCAAAGGCAACCATCACCGATTCATCTCCCACGGCGCCTGTCACGAAGACTCGGTTTCCCCAAATACAAGGAGAGGAAGAGCCACTGGGCAACTCAACACGCCACAGCTTGTCTTCTTTAGAGTCGAAGCGTAACTGAGCAGCATCTGCGTCCACGACAGCGGACCCGCGGGGGCCCAAAAACTGCGGCCAGTTGTCGTCCAGACCAACCGAAGAGCTAGATGCCAAGAAGGTGAGTGCGGGCGCCAAGAGCAATGTGATGGGTGTCATGCCCAACAGTATAGCGCAGACCGATCCGAACCCAAGACTCGGACCCCTTCAGCGTCACTCTTCGCCGATACAGACCAGACTCCCACGCGTGCGCACATACAGGCGCCCCTCCGAAATGGCCGGGGTGGACATGATCGTCTCCCCCATGTCGTTGGAGGCCAAGAGCGAGTATTCACTGCCCGCTTGGACCACGTGCACCATCCCCGCTTCCCCGGCGAAGTAGACCTTGCCGTCCCCGCCCACTGCCGAACTACTGAATCCGGAACGGCCGTCACCGATGCGTTGGCGGTAATGACTCTCGCCAGTGACTGCATCAAAGCACTGCAGGACGCCTCCGTCGCTGCAGGCGTACAACTCTTCGCCGTAGACGAGCAGGGTCTGCATGTAGATGCCGCGACGGTTGCTCCAAGCCATGGCTTCGCACTCTGTCGGGTCCATGGATAGCTCGCCCTGGGCCGTTTCTGCATCGATGGCATAGATCGGGCGCAGGGGCCCGTGGGCGCTCGTGATGTAAATCAACCCATGCTCGACGATCGGCGTCGGCACGGGCACATCGCCTCCACCAACCAACTTCCAGATCTCTTTGCCTGTGGCCAACTCGTAGCCACCGATGTGCTTGTAACCGTTGAGGATGATCTGGGGTCCATCACATGCGGCAACTTCGTGCACGGTGGGCGTCCCCCACCCCGAGTCTTCATCCCGCTCGATGCGCCAAACTTCCTTGCCCGTAGCCACATCCAGCACAACCAGGAAGGACTGCTCTTGGATGTCGCACTGCACAATCAACTTACCGTCGTACAAGACAGGAGAACTGGCGAACCCCCACTGGAACTGCTCGTAGTCTTCCATTCCCGGAGCACCGGTATCGAGCACGCCAAAGTCCTTCTCCCACTTGAGTTCACCCTCGTGGTCGTAACAGAAGATCCCATCGGAGCCGAAGAATGCCACCACGTGATCCGCGTCTACTGCTGGTGTGGGGTTGGCGTGGCTTGACTTGGGGTGCCGCTTGATCTCTGGAATGACTTCACTGGCCGTCTTCTCCCACAAGAGCTCCCCACTGTTCTTGTCCATGCAGAGCAGCAAGAACGCATGCGCGCCTTCGTTCTCGACGGACTCACCGGCTCCATAACCAGCGGAACCGTAAAGGCTCGAGAGGTTCGCCTCGGCTTCCATCCGAACGGCCGTCGTCACGAAGACTTTGTCGCCCCAAATGATAGGACTCGAGTGCGCGAGGCCCGGCAAGCTTGTCTTCCAGAGCACGTTGTTTCCCTGCTCAACATTCCAGTCCACGGGCAAGGCATGGGTGTCTGCGATGCCGCGGGCTCTAAAGCCGCGAAAAGAAGGCCAGTTGCCTTCCTGGGAACCGTCGTCTTCACCGGGGACCATTGCCAGGGCGCAAGTGAGGAGAATTGTGCTGATGCTCATCCCTTCCTTATACATCTTGAGCAGCATGGAGTGCACGTCCGCGCGGGTGATCCTTCGCAGAGCAGTACGGGGGCGTCCATACCACCGAAACATGTGTTCCGCCCCTGTACAAGACCCTCCCTCCCAGCCAACTTGAAACGAGGCTGGTTTGCTCCCGGCTCCGGGGTAAACTACGCGCAGGTCACCCCTCCCCCACAACTATGACTGATTTTCGCATTCCCACACACGTGCGCGTTGCACCTGGATGTAGCGCAGCACTTTCAGAAACTGCCAAGCAGTTGAACGCCAAGCGCGTGCTATTCATCACGGACGCAGGACTGCTCGAGGGACCACTTGTCTTCGCCGCACTTGCACTCCTCGACGCAGCCAACATGCCCGTCGAGTTGTATGGTGAAGTGGAGAGCAACCCACGCACCACCACCGCCGAGCACATCGCTTCCCTCGCAAACCCGGGTGACGTGCTGGTTGGCTTTGGCGGAGGCAGCGTGATCGACGCCGCCAAAGCCGCTGCCATGCTCGCCACCAACAAGGGCGGAGTTGGAGCCTGGCTAGGCAAGAACGTGTTTGACGAAGACCCGTTACCGTTCATTGCCGTGCCCACCACCTGCGGCACTGGAAGCGAGGTGACCTGGGTGTCTGTGCTCACGGACGAGGCTCGCAACATCAAAATCAGCATCAAGGGCACGCAGATGTTTCCCAGCGTTGCGCTTGTGGATGCCGACTTGATCGGCGGCCTTCCTGCGCACTTGATTGTGAGCACAGGGCTGGATGCCCTGACCCATGCCCTAGAGGCGACCACCGGCAGCGTTCGAAATCCGGTGTCCGACGCCATGGCCGAGAAGTCCATCGCCCTGACCTTTGAGTTCTTGGCGCGGGCCGCCCGCGACCCGAAGGGTGACGGTGAGGCCCGCGAAGCAATCATGCGAGCTTCGACCCTGGCGGGCTTGGCCTTCGGAAACGCGGACGTCGCTGGCGTTCACTGCCTCTCGGAGTCTCTCGGCGGACTCTATGACGTGCCCCATGGATTGGCCAATGCCCTCTTGCTGGCGCCGGTCATGCGTTCTCACGGCAAGCATGTCGAAGGCCGCTTGCGGGAACTCAAGAGTCTCTGCCTTCGGAGGGAAAGCACCCAAGGCTTCATGGACCAACTTGAGACTCTCATCGGCGAACTGAACCTTCCCGACAATTCCTGTCTTGGAATTGTCGCCGGAGAGGAACGCCGAATCGCCGAACTCGCGGTCGCCAACGGCTCCAATGGTTCCAATCCACGGGTCATGGGCATCGACGAGTACTTGGCCATTCTCGAGGAGTTGTAACGCGTTCGATGGGTGACATCCTGATTCTGGGTGGAGGCATCATCGGCTGTTCGATCGGCCTTGAACTCGCACGCCTTGGTCAATCTGTGATCATCATCGAACGCAATGGTGAGGTCGGGCACGGTACGACAGCGGCTTCGTGCGCCATCATTCGACGCTTCTACTCGACGGACACGATGACTGCCATGGCCCAGGAAGGCGCGGCCGTGTGGAGCACCTGGGGTGACTACCTCGGGGCCGGCGCTGAAGAGGATCTGGCTCGCTTCATTCGCTGCGGCATGCTGTTCGTTCCGCCGACCTTGAGCGAAGGAGTTCGCAGCACCATTCAGCGCATGGAGGATCACAACGTCGATGTGGAGTGGTTGTCTGCCGAGGCGATTACCCAACGCTTCCCCTATCTGGACGTCGCATCGCAAACACCTGTTCGCGATCCAAACGATGACGATTTCTTCGAGACCACAGGCCGCCAAATCGAGGGCGCCGTCTTCGAACGCGACGCTGGCTATGTCATTTCCCCAGCGCTGGCCACTCGCAACCTGCGGGACGCCGCAGAGCGCGCGGGCGTGACTTTCCGGCTCGGGGAAGAGGTCGTGGCGATCGAAGATTCAGCGGCCCGTTACCGCTTGCGACTCGCAAGCGGGGGCACCATCGATGGCCATGTTCTGATCAATTGTGCCGGGCCGCACTCCAGCGTCGTCAACCAAATGGCTGGCGTCGACATCGGCATTGAGGTTCGCCCCTTGAGAAGGGAAGTCCACGCGGTCAGCAACCCTGCCCATGAACGGGAGGGCGCAGACCCGGTTCCGATCGTCGGCGACGTGGACGGAGGGCTCTACTTCCGCCCCGAAACAGGGGGAGTGGATTTGATCGTAGGATCACTGGACCCCGAGTGTGACGCCAAGGAGTGGGTGACGGATCCAGACTCTAACGACGACAACTCGACCGTCGCCAATCACGAACGCTTTATGTTGCGCTTGATGAAGCGCTTCCCAGAAATTCAACTCGAGCGCCGCCGCGGACTGGGCTCCATGTACGACGTGACCACGCTCGACTGGAATCCGGTGCTCGACTGCACTGACCGACCTGGGTACTACGTCGCCATCGGAACCAGCGGCTCGTCATTCAAGACAGCCCCGGTGATCGGAAGGGTCATGGCTGAGCTGGTGCAATACTGCGAAGCGGGAAATAACCACGACAAAGAGCCGGTGCAAGTTTCCATGGATCGCACCGGTTTCTCCATCGACGTCGGTTTCTTCTCACGCTTGCGGGGAGCCCACAGTTCTTCGAACACGGTCCTCGGCTAACGCCACCACGAATCACTCGACCCCCGCCGACTTGGCCTGCTCTTCGTAAGTCGCTAGCGTCGCCTTCAGCTTGAGCAACTGGGCCTCAAAGCCCTCAAGTTGATGGGGCAAAACGAGGGGCCGTTCTTTCTCCAAGATCGCGATAGCAGACCGCTGTGGCTCGACGGCGAGCACGGGCTCTTCTCGCTGAATGTGGATACGGGCCAATATGCTGAAGTAGTCGCTTGAGCTTTCGAGTTGCGTGGCTCGTTTGGCAGCCTTCAAGGCAAAGTCCAAGTCGCGGTGGCTCTCATCGAAGGGGAATTTACTTGTACCTAAAGTGATCCAACCGAGTTGAAAACAGACCCATGCGTTTGAGTTCCAGGCTTGCGCAAGCATCTGATTGGCATAAGCGTAGCCACGCTTGTACTCCTTCATGCGGCTCATCAAGATTCCATATTTCGTTGCAACGAAGATGTCTTCGCCACTCACGATGAGTTGATCCATGAACTCTAGCGCCAATTTCCAGTTATGCTCTCTGAGCGCCTTGTTCATGCCTCTTTCGATGTTTCGGAGCACCCGATCGCTGGCGAATTGTTCCTGGTTTCGACGCAAGTACTGATCCCTATCCCACGTGCCAGCCTCCACCGCGGCGAGTACGGGGTCCAAGTCTACGGGGTGGCCAAACCACTCGATTCTGGCGTCTTTGCCGATGACAAAGGCCGCGGGAATTCCCCTCAAGCCGGCCGCTTCAAAGTATGCCTGGTGAACGGAACGGTCTGGATCCGTGGCCAGTGTGTAGCGCGCACGGTCATTTTGCATTCGAGGTGCAGCGCCCGCCGGCTTCAGAAGGAATTTCACTGTGGTTTGCAGGGCCTCGTCACTTAGGCCGATGACCGTCACTCCACGATCAGCATAGGCTTCCTGGATCTTCGACAAGTGCTCCATGTTGCCGACACAAGGTCCGCACCATGTGGCCCAGAATTCGAGCACATAAATCTGGCCCGCGGCGAAGGACGGCACTGCATCTCCTTTTAGCCAATGTGAAACCTCGATATCGGGGGCGGGGTCTCCAATAGCAAGGTCATTGCCATATGCCCCTGGACAGAGGAGTGCGCTAACAAGAAACAGACTCGAGTAGAGTGATGTACGGGACCGCTTGGGCCAGAGTGTGGTTGTCATGGAACTCAAGACGACCCGAGAGCATTGCTGTTGACGAAATCCTCGAACTTCATTTGAGCACATGCTCTTGGCTCTAGGCTGAGCGCTCAGCCGCAAGACTGAAGCGCCAACCTCTAGCTCATAGCGGGTCAGCGCTGCCGAACCAGGAAGCGTGGGTCGGCGC
>JBLIMI010000075.1:0-9831 GCA_047638655.1 Minisyncoccia bacterium
AAATGGCCCTCCGTGGGGCAATATATAAGTACGGAGCCATCGGGCATCCGCCCCATTATGACGCCCTTTTCGACCATTTCTCGATTCCTGCTCTGTGCCCTGGCCCCCCTGGCCCTGGTGTGCGCAGGAGCGACGACCACCAACGCTTCGAACTCCGGTTCGGCCACGGGATCTCAGCCGGTCTCGAGTGCCTTGACAGCGCTGGCCTCCCCGGGGGTGTCACTGGCGTCCCTGCAGGGTCGCGGCGGACGCGGGCAGCGCGGCGGCGGACGCGGGCAGCGCGGCGGCGGACGTACAAAAGGCGGCCAAGGCAATGGCGCTAGTTCTCAACGTGGAGGGCGTCAGGCTCAAGGCGGCGCTAGGGCGCCGCGGCAAGGGAGTTCGACCCAAGGGATTTCAACCCAAGCGAGGCAGGCGGCTGCGAGGGGCCAGGCGAATGGGAATTCCAGCCCGATCAACGAGCTAGCAGTAAAAGCTGCCGCGGCAGCAAAAGCGCAGCTCGGCGGCCCCGCCAAGACACGCACACCTGAACGCGTGGCAGCTGCGGCCAAAGAAGCCAAGCGCAAAGCTGCGGACGGCACAGCCCGGGAAAGCGCTGTAGAGAAAGTCGCGGCTGTTGTCTCATCGACTCCCCAAGCGAAGAAGGGGCTACGGGGCTCTGCGACACCGAATGAGCTGCCGACCACAAGGTTCAGTCAGGCCCGCGCCAAGCAACAAGCCGATCGCAAGGCCGCTGCTCGCGCGGCAGCCCTCACCATGCACGAGGCACGAGCCGCGGCAGAGAAGATCTCACTTGAGAAGCGCGCCGAAATGTTGGCGGAGCAGATTGCGGCCCGTCGAATGGTGGTGTCCAAGAACGTCGCACGGCGCCGCGACTTCAACGACGAACGTGTCGTTCTTCTTGAGGACTACGTGATTGATCGTGAGAACCAGATCACAGAGGACAAGGCTTACCGCACGGTTTCCAAGCGTAAGTCGGCCAAGATCAAGGTTCCGCGATATACCTTCTCGCCCGGCAATCGGCAGGGCGTGACCCGCGGGAAAAAGCGCGGTAGCGCGTACTACAAGAAGGTCATCGCAAAGGCCGGTCGCAGTGGACGCCGCGGTGGCGGTGGCGGTGGCAAGAAGAAGCGCAAGAACAACAACTACTGATCTAGTCCAGGCGCTTTGGTGCTGAATCCCACAAGTCTTTCGACCGCTGGAATCTTAGGACCGGAGTTGGTGCTGGGGGCTGGCCCGTCGCGGTGGAGGATTTGGTCGACGTGGGCTGCACTGACATCAACCGGCTGGTTGGCGCTTGTGCTTGGAAACGGTGGCACGCAGGCGGGCCTTTCATGCTGGATTTGGCTTGCCCTTTGGGCACCTGCAGCGGGGGCACTGGCCAGTGCGTTCCGACCCACTTGGCAGGCACTATTGCCCGCTTTGATTTGGGGCGGGGGATTGCTGCAGAGCGAGACCTGTGCCGCCACCGACGGCATGGCTGGGTCCTGTGCCGTGATGAGCCTCTACTTTGCTGGCTGGGCCTTGCCCGGGCGGGGAGTGGCCGCCGCCGCGTTCTGGCTACTTCTTGGCGGGACACTCAGCGCATTGCCCTCCGCCGGAGGTATCTGGTTCGCCCCACCGGGAGCCGCCTGGCTGCTCATCACCCTAGACCTATCGCCAGTGGTTTGGGTGACGGAGCTTGCCGGAGTGGATTGGATGCGCCATTTCTCGGTGTACGAGAGCGCCGGAGCGGGCGATCTAGCCCCGGATCAACGGCAGGCCTGGAGTGGGGTCAACGGCCCCGCGCTAGTCGTGGTTTGCGCCTGGGTGGCGCGGCTCTTGCAGCAGCTCCGTTTGAGGCGCGAGATCTGAAAAGCGGGACGTTAGACTCACGGGCCCTGCACCGAGCCGGGAATTCCTGATTACCAGCTACCGAAGCGAGTGCCATTCATGCTGCGAAAGAAGTTCTTCTGTACCTTCCCCCAGCCGCTCATCTCCGAACCCATCATCAGCCACACACTCGGCGAGAAGTTCGAAGTGATTCCAAACATTCGCGCCGCCTCGATCAGCGACACCATGGCTCTGGTCGCCGTGGAAATCGAAGGCGAAGGCCCGGCCATTGAAGAGTCCATCGCCTACCTTCGTGAGCGTGGCGTGAAGGTGGAGGAGATGAGCGACATCGAGGACTTGCCTGGTGCTTGAGCGGCTCAAGGGTCGTCTCGTTGATGAGCCCTCCAGTGGGAACGCACCTTGGTTCAGTTTGTGCCTATTGCTCGCCTTTGGGTGTCGCTCTAATCCACCGGAGACCTTCCCTGACAAACGAGTACAAGCTGGCGCCGTTGTCAGCGAGCATCCCCTCGCAACAGCCGCCGGTCTTGGGGTCTTGGAAAGGGGCGGAAACGCCGCGGATGCGGCGGTGGCTACGGCTCTGGCCTTGGCGGTTGTGTACCCGCAAGCGGGGAACCTAGGCGGTGGGGGGTTCGCTTTGGTTTCAGAGGCGGGAGAAGACCCGCGCGCTCTCGATTTCCGTGAGCGAGCCCCGCTTACTGCTGATCCCGCACAGTACTTGGATGTGCATGGCGTTGCCGTTGGGGAACGCTCGCTTCGTGGACCTTTAGCGGTTGGCGTCCCCGGAACTCCAATGGGGCTCTACACCCTCTATGAAGAGCATGGGTCCAAGTCACTCTCCTGGGCTCAACTGGTAGCTCCAGCGATTGCATTGGCCCGCGAGGGATTCGAGGTGGATCCGTGGTTGGCTCGTGACCTGCTCGAAATGGGAAGTGGTGCGAAGTTAAACAAAGAAGCGGAAGACCTATTCTTTCCCGATCAGCGGCCGCTGCAAGAGGGCGACAGGCTGGTGCAAGCTGACTTAGCGCAAACTCTGACCAGGCTGGCGCAACAGGGACCGACAGGTTTCTATGGCGGTCATGTGGCTGCGGCCATGCTCGAAACTCTGAGTCATGAGCCTGTACCCGGAGTCGGTATGTCGAGCCAAGGCGTCATGACCCAACGCGATCTTGACGAGTACAAGATTGTGTGGCGCGCTCCTCTAGTGGGCGCCTTCCAAGGGCACGAGTGCTTCGCCATGCCATCTCCCAGTTCGGGCGGTTTAGTGATCCTTCAAAGCTTGGCCATTTTGGAAGGCATGCCCCTTGAACGTGAGGTGGCCAACGGCCGCGCGGACGGGTCCCGCGGCAATTTGGGTGCGAAACTCGCGCACTGGTGGATTGAAGCCCTTCGCCGGTCATTTGCAGATCGGGCGGAACACATGGGGGATCCGGACTTCCACGAGGTGCCCGTGGCAGAACTGCTTTCACCGGAATGGATTCTTGAGCGTCGAATTTCGATTGGTGAGCAAGCGGACTTGTCCGTAGGCGCTTGGACGCCTCCCCCTCCCGGTGAGAGCAATGAAACGACGCACCTCTCTGTAGTCGATTCCATGGGCGGCGCGGTCTCCTTGACCACCACTCTCAATGGCAGCTTTGGCTCGGGCATCATGGTTCGCGGTGCGGGCTTTCTGCTGAACAATGAACTAGACGATTTTGCCATTCAGGCCGGAGTGCCCAATCAGTTTGGTTTGATTGGGAGTCGGGCGAATGCCATCATGGGGGGCAAACGACCCTTGTCGTCCATGTCGCCCATGATCGTGCGGGATCAACGCGGCCAATTGAAAATGGTCCTGGGAAGCCCCGGTGGACCACGCATCATCAGTGCGGTGATGCAGGTCTTGATGCGCGTGCTCCTTCTGGAGGAAGATTTGCACTTGGCGGTGCGCTCTCCTCGTTTGCATCAACAGTGGCGCCCGGAGCAGACCATTGTTGAGGGTCAGCAGGGGGGCGGGTTTGATCCTTCGCTTCTTAAGGCTCTACGGGAGCGCGGGCATCCACTTGAAGTTCTCGATCGCAAGTTTGGGAGCGTGCAAGCCATCTTGATTGACGGCGAGGGGTGGCCGGTGGCCACTTCGGATCCGCGGCGGGGGGGCGCTGCGGGGGTGGAGGGCCTTGGCGTTCAAGCCCCCGCGTTGCCGAAACGATAGTGCATGGTCCTGGTGTGGAAACACCCCAGGATCCTATGCAGGGATTCCCCTTGCCGCTTGGTAACTCGCCACCGATTGCTCACCCCGCGAAAGCGGGTGCAAGCTCTGCTCTCTCCAGCACTGGCGCCAGGACAGAGCTTCGGTTCTGGTCATCCGGCGGTGGACAAAGCCAAGCATTTGCGCGGGTGATTGGTCGTCGCTATTGAAGCGGCTTCGCACATAATTCCGGTGGGCCATGTGCACATGTAACGCCAAGTCGAGGTATCGCCGCTTTTTCGACACCAACCATGATTGCCTGCGCAAACGCCCCATTGCATCCCGCATTCGCGCCTCTTCGTGGTTGATTGGAAAGAGTGGATTGTGCGTGGTCCGTGCGACCTTGCTGTTGGTCCTGTAATGCACGAGGTGCGAAGCTCCAAAAGCCGCTCGGGCCAAGCCCGGGTACGTCGATTTTTGGTCGGTGTATAGTCGCACCACGGCGGACTTCTCCAACAAGTTTTTCCCCCGATCAAGCGTACGCAGGATGGCCCGTCGTGACCGGTCTTTTCGGCGACCCCACTTCAATTCACGAGTAGCCATGCTTCTGAGGCGTTTCCCCGTCATCTTCCCCCTGGGGTGAATCGTGGCGGACTCGGCCCAGACATAAAACCGAGTCGTCTTCTCGATCAAGACCGGCACGCTCAGAGGGCACAACCCTCGGTGGGCTTCGAAGGTCTCGAACTCATCAAAGACGAATTGAACTTCGCCATCCAGCGGGGCTCGTAGCGTTAGGTTTTGCTGTCGTAGATGGCGCGCGATCTTGCGCAGCTTGAGCTCGGTGCAACGCAGGCTGAGGCCCAAGCGGCGGGAGCTCATGCGAATGCCGACGCCCATGCTGACGAGGTTGAAAAGAGGCGCGTTCAGGTCTGGCCGTTGGTCTCGATAGTCCATTCGAAAGGTCTGTCGAGAGAAGGTTCGGCGGCACGTCCGGCACCGGAATCGTGGCACGGCATGGGAGCGGCAGTTTGGATGGTAGAAGCCGTGCCGGTAGTAGAAATTAGGGCGAGGAGCGCGGTGCTGGGAGCAGTCGCGGCGGGGGCAGAACGGTGGCTTGAACATGGTCGTTTCTCCATCGAGGGGCGGGTTGAACCCTTCGTTACAAGGAGAGACGGTTGGAAGTGATGCTGGTCACGGGAGTTCTGGACTATTGGTAGCGGAGCTTCCACACCGTTGCCATGCAGTACCGGCTTCCCCAGCTAGCCCAAAGAACTCCCGCCCTGCATCCTAGAAGTCGTCAAGCGCGTCGAGGGCGTCCTCCTGATCTTCCTCAGTATCAGCACCTTCAGCGCTATCGGGGACCTTGTCCAGCTTTGCCAAGCGAGCCCAGTAGGCGTCGTCTGTGCTGGCCTTCTCCCATGCCTGCGCCCATGCCTTGATGACCTTCTTGTCAAAGAGGTGGAATTTCTCAGGCTCCTGGCTGGGGTACTTCCATCCGAAGTTGTTGCCGTTACAAATTTGCTCCATCGTCTTTTGACAAACATCCGCGGAACGGAATCCGTCATCATCGGCCAGGTCCAAACGCTTGAGGGCATTTATGATGAAGGGCATGGCTTCACGGCCCGCTGCCACCAACTCGGTTCCAGCGCGGCCACCAGCGGCGCCGGCTTCGGGATCGACGAGTGTGGATGTCAATCGCTCAAGTTCCGTCGCCCGGCTTGGACTTGTGGCGGAGAACGCGGGGAAGTCCTCGATGGCGGTCAAGTCGACAGAGGCCGGATCGCTATCGGCCGCGTCCTGGGCCACTTTGGCGGCGGCTGCTTTCTTAGCGACCTCTTCAGTTGCGGCGCCTTCATCTGCGCTGGGCTCGGCATTCGTGGCGCTCGCCTCGTCGCCGTTGCCCTCGTCACCTGAAGTGCTTTTGGTCGTCTCTTCGGCGCCGGATTCGGTGGCGGTGGCGGTGTCAGTGTCGGCCGAGGAGGTGTCACTGCCTTGCGGCAGGACTGCAGTCTCTGTGGTGTCGCCGGCTGCGGCAGCTTCATCCGTTCCGCGTTGACTCATTAACCAGTAGCCGCCACCTGCAAGGACAAGGACTGCGACCACGCAGATGATAGCGCCCATGGGAGACTTCTTCTTCTCGGGGGCCGCGCGGCGGCTTCTGCCCCCTGAACGGCTGCTCTTGGCGCTATCCTCTTCTTCGCCTTCGCCTCGTTTCTTGCGACGAGAAGCGCCGGCGTTGCGGGTCGTATCGCGCTTGGGCTTAGCCTCCGGTGCACCAGCTTTTGCGGAGGGCTTAGCTGCCGGTTTGGCGACTGGCTTGGTGGCGACTGGCTTGGCGGCGACTGGCTTGGGCGTGATCTTAGCAGCGGGTGCAGCCTTGGCTGCGTCTGCGGCCTTGCGTTCAGCGATCAGGCGATCCTTCATTGAAGGCCCCTTGCGCTTGGGCTTGGAATCGCCTGCAACCTTCGTTGCTGGTTTTTGGGCAGGGACTGGGGGCGCCTCGCCTCCGGGGGCGGGGGCTCCGACTTTGCCAATTTGGACCACGCCGCCGCAATTCTTGCAGCGAGCTTGGTCGGCCTCGAAGGAGGCGGGAAGCTTGTATGACGCCCCGCAGGAGGAGCACTGACCGATACGAAAACTCATGAATCTAGCTGGGAAGTGATGGGGATCTGGGGGGCCGGAGAGGCAGGCCAGGGACCTACCGTTGCTCGAGCCATCAGTTGCTCTTGTGGGGGTTCTTGTTGTCCGCTTGCTGTTGCAAGGTGCGGAGGGTCTTCTCGTACTCGCGGCGCTCGCGATCGGACTTGAATTCGATCACGTCCTCCAGGTTGTCGGTTTCCACCGCACGGCCTTCGAAGCGATTGAATTTGCGGGTGTACCAACCGAACCATTGGCGCACCCCGCTGTCGCGGCGTTCTTTCGTGGCACCCAAGGCTTCGTGGGCGCTAAAGGTCGTGACGTACCCGGTCAAGTCGCTCAGCATCGAGTGCACCATCTGCGCTTGAATGGCCGAGTCCATGTCGGGAAAGCCGGCTTCGTTCAGTTCGTAGAACTTGGTGAGCAGGGGCGGGACCGCGTGCTTGCCGTGCAGTTCGAGGGAAGCGCGAGTCTTGCTCAATTCCTTAGCGGGAAGGTAGGGGTCCATCAGTTTGTCGACCAAACCATCGATGTCCTTGCGTTGCTCGAGCGTGGTTTCGTCCATGTAGGCAACCGGGCCCGGTTCAGCTTCAATGACCTTGGACCCATCGCTGAGGGTTTTCTTGTCGTAGCTCTTCTTTCGGACGATGCGATCCGTCTTGAGTTCCTCGGCGGAACGCCAACGCTCCCAGGACCAAGCCTTCCACTTGTTGCCGTCCTTGACGAACTTCCACTCGATGTTCCGTGTTCCTTCACCGATTTCTTCGGTGCGCGGTTCGATGGCGAGGCGCAAGGTGGCGCTATTGTCCGTCTCCTCGATGACATTGCCATCGAAAGGCTTCCAGCTGCCAACTAGGTTGATGGGTTCAACCGCTTGCATATCGCCCAATATTTTGCCTCGGAAGATATCCACTTCGTCGCTGGTCAAACCTTCCCAGGCAGCCAGGTTCAGAACTGCCTCGGGCTCTTCTGCTGTACGTAGGGTGCGTGCGTAGACGTGGGCCCACGAGAGGCTCGCCTGGAGGCTGAACTCTTCGGCGGTGAAAGCTTGGTCGTGAAGTTTGCGCGCGCGCTTGACCAAGACGGAGTCCCAGCCGGTGTCGTCCACGAGTTCCTTCGGGGCTTCCGCTGCTACTTCAGCCACCTCGGGCACTCCGGCTTCCTCTTTGCCGCCGCTCATCATGAACAGCACTAGGGTCAAGGCCACCACCGCAGCACCAATTCCAATCGGGACGGCAGAGTTGGACTGGGTGTTGCGCGGGGCTGCGCCTCGGCCTGAGGCTCGGGCCACGTAGACCCGGTTGCATTCGATGCAGCGTACCTTGGCACCTTCCTTGCTGTCGGGGAGCTTGGCGCGAGCGCTGCACGCGGGGCATTCAATGATCATGCTTGGGAGGAACTTGTGGTGGGTGGTTCTGCCGTTGACCAGATCTCCTACCACGGAGGCCAAGCCTTTAGATCACAACAAGATAAGGCTTCCGACGGGAGGGCGCAACTGCGCCCGGGGGTCCTGCCGGTCGGCTAGTCCCCAGAGCCCGTGGGGGCAGCCACTGGGTAGTCCAGGCGCACTCGCTGCCGCCCTCGAATCAGCCCGATTTCTACGACCTCGCCCACCTCGCGAGTCAGCCGCCACCAGGCATGAAAGTGCTCTACCGATTGAAAGTCAGCCTTGCCGGCGACTTTCAGGACGATGTCTCCCTTTCGCAAGCCGGCGCGGGTGGCGGCGCGCCCGGAATAAGCGCGTGGTCCCCAGGTCACGAAGTAGTTGATTTTGAAGGCGAATTGACCCTCGGGGAGTTTGTGCTTCTTACGTTCGGCAGACTCCAGGGCTGGACCTCCGAAGCCGGGCACGGGGTCGAGGGTCCACTTCAAAGCGCGCCAGGCAAATTGCTCGGGGGTACCCACCTTCCAGGTTGCCGGGAGGCTGAGCTTGCCCACAATCGTCTGCCTTCCCCTTTGGAAGGCGAGCTGCGTGGTCACGGGTCCGGAGCCCAGGGAGTGCAAAGCCGCCATCACATCCGTGGCGTTTGAGACTTCATGCGGTCCGATACGTGTCAGGAAATCGCCCGCCAGAATTCCGGCGGACGCGGCTGGTGAGGCAGGCAAGACGGAAACCACAAGTCGCTGAGCGGTCACATCGAGATCAAGCCCGATGCGTTCAGGGGGAGGGTAGACCCAGATGTCCGCGGGCTTCCAAGCGCCTTCCGCACGCGCCTGGTGTTGGAGCCCTTCGTGCACATTGTGGCAATGAATGCAACTGCCTTTGTCACGCTTGGCGAAAGCGGGGATGCGCTCTGGCGTCAGCGGGTTGGGAACTTCCAGGGCTGTTGGCGACGCTTGGTCGGCCCGATGCTTGCGCAAGCTAGCTTGCAACATGCGCATGAAGGATCCCTCGTTCGTCCAATGAGAGGCACCGCGGGCATCCCTTCCTCCATAACGGCCGAAAACCCGACCCTCTGGACTTAGGGCCAGGCAAGCAAAAGTCAAGTCGAAGTCAAAGGTGTACTTGGCCACGTTGACACCGCGCATGTCCGTGATTCGAACGAGTACGAATTGATCGTAGAGTTGGGCAAGTTCTGAACTGGGGCGGACGACCGTCCGCCAAAAGGGCGCGCAGTCCCTTCAGACCTCTCAGCGAAAGATAGCGAGCAGCGGCTTGCCCGTCTTGCGGGCCAATATTTCAGCTCCCTCAAGCTCCGAGTGCCAGACGATGTTCTGTTCGCCCGACTCGGGCGTATCGTTCAATTGCTGGGTCAATCCAGCGCCCAGGGCGAGGATGGCGTATATCAGTGTCGTGCGCATTGCCTCACGGTAACACTCCCTACAGCCCGAGTCGTGCACTCCCGTAATCGAAGTAGAGCTTGCTCTTGGGCAACAGGGCCGGACCTAGGCGCGGGGAGCCCGGGGCGGCATGAAAGTCGGCGACCTGCTCTCCGAAGACCTGAAACCACTCAATCTGGGGCATGGAACTGTAGAGCGTCGAGGACGTCAGGCTCATGTCGAGGTGCTGCAGGCCTTTGCGCTTCCCGGAGAGTTGGATGGGGAGGTGGGGCTGACGCTGCAGGAAAATAAGCGGTTCCCAGGCGAGCGCCTTGCCATCGAAGGTCGAGGGATTGTGTAGAGCGATGGTGTTGCTGGCACAATCCCATTCGACCACCGAGCGCAAGAACACATCCCAGCCCAGTGCTCCCGCGCAGGGC
>JBLIMI010000076.1:0-9792 GCA_047638655.1 Minisyncoccia bacterium
GCGGAGGTGGGGGGGGCCCATGAGCTTGAACGGCATCTCTTGCTGCACCCACTGCGCGTTCAAAGTCAGTGGCCGTGTCCGGCTTTCGTTCCTCAAGTACGTGTGTCGATCATCGATGCAGGAACTCGGGAGTCCCTGCAACGCCTGGGCCTCAACATCACGGATGTCCTGCGAACGCGAGGCCGGGTCCCCACCAGCCAGGATCCGGATGGAGCCGAGACCAACGGGGTCCTGCAAGCCATCGAGCAGATCAAACAAGACACACGCACCTCCCTGAGCCAACAGAAGCGCCCACTGGCTGATCTGGACCCCAGGCTGTCCTCCGCCCTGCGCTACGCCTCCCGAGAAATCTCTCAGGCTTTCGACAAGTTGGGTCAAAAAATCGAACACCTGCAGGCGGACGAAGGGGGGAAGTTCCGGCGCCACGAGCGGCGTCTCTGGAATGGCCTCTTCCCGGACGGGCAGCCCCAGGGAGCCCTCCTGCCCCCTTTCTACTGGCTCGCAAGCCACGGCGGGTCCTGGTTGACCGAACTCCTGGGCGAAATCGACGCCTTTTCACCAGAGCACCTGGCCGTCCACCTCGACTGAATCCGGCTTGCTTGAGAAGCTAGGTGTGAAGGGGTTTCTGGTCTGTCCTCCGGCGAGTTATAGTGCGGGCAACGCGCCAAGGGCGCCCGATCTGTAAGCCATGCGACGAATTGCCATCATCAATCAGAAAGGGGGAGTGGGAAAGACCACCACCTCCGTCAATCTCGGCGCGGCACTGGCGGAGCAAGGCCGTCGCGTTGTCATTTGCGACCTCGACCCACAAGCCAACCTGAGTTTGCACCTGGGCATCGAGCCGGCCGCGAATGACCCTTCCGCTTACTCCGTGTTGCATGGAGCCACTGCCTTCGGCGATTCTCTGAAGGAGACCAAGGAAGAGCACTTCCGGGTCCTTCCCAGTAACATCGACCTCTCCGGCGCAGAGCTCGAATTGGCCAGCGCAATCGGTCGCGACACCCTGCTCGCCGACGCCATCGACACCTGGGTCAAGGAGCACGAAGAAGCCCACGCTGAGCAGCCGGCGGACTACGTCATCTTCGACTGCCCACCGAGCCTTGGGTTGCTTTCCATCAATGCATTGGCCGCGGCAGAGGAAGTTCTGATCACGGTCCAGACCGAGTTCTTAGCCCTCATGGGCATGAGCAAGTTGGTCGACGTGGTGGGCTTGATCCAGCGACGATTGAATCCATCACTCAAGATCACAGGAATTGCGGCCTGCCTCTACGACAGTCGCCTGCGGCTCGCCCGTGAAGTCCTCGGCGAAATCCGTAAGTACTTTCCTGGTCAGGTCTTCGCCAATCCAGTGCGCAGCAATGTGAAGCTCGCAGAGGCGCCCAGTTTCGGCCAAAGCATCATCTCCTACGCCCCCGAGTCGAACGGCGCCTTGGACTACCGCAAACTGGCCCTGGAAGTGATCGCCCAGGAAAGCGAGCACGAAGACTTAGCGCACTTACCCAAGCCCCGCCAGATCGAGGCCCTGCGCGCCCAAAAGCCAGAGGAACCCAGCGTCGGGGGCCCCTTTGCCGGTGCTGTACCCCCTGCTTCCACCCGTCCGCGCATCGACCGCGCACCGGGTCCGGCCCATTCCAAGACCGCGCCCGCCAAGAAGTCCAGAAGCCTGAAGCTCGCGCAAAGCATCAAAACTGTTCCCGAGGAAAAGGAAGTGACCTTGACGCCCCAGGCGCCGCCGCAGAGCGACAAGGCCTCGCGCCCCAAGGACGCCGTCGAAGAAGAACTGCAGGTGATGCGTAGTCAAGACCTCCCTCCCCTCCCCCCGGAAGCCTTCCAACTCTAGCCCTCGGGCTGAGCAGAAGACACCAAGCGAGGTCTGGTGACTGTCTATCTGGATCACAACAGCACGACACCAATCCGGCCCGAGGTTCGTGAGTTGTACATTGAGTTGCTCGACGCGCAACTCGGTAACGCCTCCGGCTCCCATGCCGCCGGCCGCCGGGCGCGGGCCGTTGTCGACGATGGACGGGAACGCATCGCAGCCGCCCTTGGCGTGCCTGAAGAGTGGGTCGTATTCACCTCAGGGGGGACAGAAGCCAACAACCAAGCCCTGCGCGGTGTACTCGACAATGCTGGAAGCGGGGCAGCTATAGCAACGAGTACAGTGGAGCATTCCTCGGTACTGCAAACCGCCTTGGACCTGGAGCAACGGGGGACCAAGTTCCTGCGGGTCCAGGTCGACCAGAGCGGCAAAATCGAGAGCGACTCACTTCGCGAAGCCCTGGCGACACCGGGGCTAGCCCTGCTCTCGATCATGACCGCCAACAACGAAAGCGGTGCCGTAACCCCCATGGCCGAAGTGGCCTCCATCATCGATGAGCGGGGCACCGAGAGACCCCTCTGGCACACCGACGCGGTGCAAGCCCTAGGAAAGAGCCCCTTGGCCATCGCGGATTGGGGGCTGGACCTGGTCAGTCTCTCGGCCCACAAGATTGGCGGACCCCAGGGCGTGGGCTGTCTCTTGCGCCGTCCAGGCATCGGAATCCGACCACTGCTTATCGGCGGCGGACAGGAGTCCGGCGCCCGCTCAGGCACGGAGAACGCGGCCGGCATTGGAGCCTGTGCGCTTGCGGTACAGCTTGCTGTGGAAGAAGAGCCCACTTTGAGCCCCCGTCACCTCACGTTCGCTAATGAATTGTGGCATGCGGTGCGCCTGCACGTGCCCGACGCGAAACTAGTCGGCCCGAGTCTTGAGTCCCCTCGACTCGCGAACACGCTCAACATCTTGTTCCCAGGCGCCGAAGGTCACTCGCTGGTGGCTCGACTCGACCTGGAAGGGCTGGAGGCTAGCCTGGGCTCTGCCTGTTCCAGCGGCGCGCTCGAGGCCTCCCACGTCTTGTTAGCGATGGGTTACAGCGACCGGCAAGCGCGCGCGGGACTGCGCCTCTCCATGGGCCGCACAACTTCCCACAAAGATATCCACAGCGCTGGGGATATCTTGGGGAAAACGCTGCAACACGTGCTGCCTAAGTAGCGAAGGCTGGGGACAGCCAACACGTCACCAAGGTTGTCGCGCGCGATTGTTGACCCGGCCCCTGCGCGCGCTTCTAATGATCGCCGCGCCCCTGAGCCATGAATGTTAATCCCCACGCCCCTCCGGGCAACTCGGCCCTCTGCGCGAAACCAGCGGTCCCTATCGCTTGGCTTCCCTAGCCGCCGTCTTCACCAGCATGCCCAAACCCGAGCTCCACCAAAGCCAGTTCTCGGACGCTCCAAAGTCCGAGGAAGCCTCGCAAGAGGGGCAAGAACCTGCGGAGGAAACGGCACAGGACGTGGGGCCGTCAGCAGGGGGGCCGTCAGCAGGGACGCTGGGGCTCAATACCGAGCAATTGGCCGACGTTTGGCAAGAGTTGCGCTCCTCCATCCGGGCCCGCATCCAGCCCGAACAGTTCGAGACCTGGTTTCGCCGTGCGGCCCTCGAGAGCCTCACGGACACCACCGTTTGTATCGCTGTACAAAACGCCTTCTCTAGGGATTGGCTCAACAGCTACTACCGGGAGGTGATCGAGGAGGCGACCCACAAGTTGCTCTCGAAGAAGTTGAAGGTGGAGCTCTCCGTCGATCCGGAACTGACCGCAAGCTCCTCCTTTGCTGACCCTGTGGCTGAGCCAGAAGAAGTAGAGCGAACAGCGAGTGGGCGTCCGCTGCACCCTGACAGCGCTGCAGAACACTCCGGTGATCGAGCACAAGAAAACCAACAGGGCTCCGCGGGGTTCGCTTCGAGAAACCGCTCCTCCAACAGGAGCGAGAGTCCTCGCGAATCCAACAACACCGGCATGGTCGGAGGACTTGTGCGCGGCAGCGACGTCGGGCTCAATCCCCGTTACACGTTCGACAATTTTGTCGTCGGACCCTGCAACCGATTCTCCCACGCCGTTTCGCTAGGTACAGCAGAAGCTCCGGGCAAGACCTACAACCCACTGTTCTTGCACGGCAACGTGGGGCTTGGGAAGACCCACCTGCTGCAATCGATTTGCTATTCGCTGATTGAGAACTGGGCAGATGTGCGCATTCTGTTCCTGTCTTGCGAAACCTTCGTCAATCACTTCATCAGCGCACTAGAGAACGGAGACCTTCAAAAATTCCGTGGCAAGTATCGCAATGTAGACGTGCTCGTCGTCGACGACATCCACGTGCTCGCCAACAAGGAGCGCACGCAAGAAGAGTTCTTCCACACGTTCAACTCTCTGTACAACGCGGGCAAGCAGATTATCCTCTCGTCGGACGCTCACCCCAAGGACATCCCGACTTTGCACGATCGTCTCATATCTCGCTTCAAGTGGGGATTGGTGACGGAAATCGAGCCCCCTTGCTACGAAACGCGCATGGCCATTTTACGCCGCAAGGGGCGCGACCGCGGGATGGAGCTGCCGGACGATGTGGCCCAGCTCATCGCTGAGCGCGTTGACACCAACATTCGCGAACTCGAAGGAACGATCAACAAGCTCTACAGCTTCTCGAACATGACCGGCCAGCCGATCACCGGGGAGTTTTGCCGTGAGGTGCTCACCGACCTGTTCACAAAGCGCCGCGGCCAACCCTCCATGAACGACATCATCGAGGTCGTCACCGCGCACTTCGGTGTCAAGCTTTCCGATCTGCAGTCCAAGAAACGCACCAACCAGATAGCCTTCCCGCGACAGGTAGCCATGTACCTGGCCCGCCAGATCACACGCCATTCGCTGGAAGAAATTGGCGGCTTCTTCGGTGGGCGAGACCACTCCACCGTCCTCCATGCTGTGCGCAAGCTGACTAGCCTGGCTGAGCAGGACGAGCAACATCGAGACCTGATCGCTGGCTTCCTCGATGATCTGCAAGCCAGCGGCGCTTGATTTCGCCCGGCGCTTGAACGGCCAATGAATCACCCCAGTCCCTTGCAGCCTTCCGAGCACGCACAGTTTGGTGCGGGGAAAATGGGCAAGGTGACCCTCTTCGCTTCCGACCAGCTTCTGGTTGGGCTCAACTGCTTTGAGCCGGGTCAAGAACACGCGCTCCATGCCCATGCGGACATGGACAAGGTCTATCACGTCCTGGAGGGCTCCGGCAGCTTCCTGCTGGAGGGTCGCGAGGAGCCGCTTGAGCCGGGAATGCTCCTGATTGCGCCCTCCGGGGTGCCCCACGGAATCCGCAATTCAGGGGCCGAGCGGTTGGTCGTACTGGCCATCCTGGCCCCCGGCCCAAAGCCCAAAGCCTAGCCCCCGCAGGCCGCCCTCGGGGCCGATTCCGCACCCCGACCAGCGGGAGCGAATCCGCCTCCCCTGGGCGTCTCCGTTGCTCCCCCGTGAGTTCCGCGAAGACTGTGGCGACGATGTACTTCGGACCCCTTTTCAACTACCCTATGGCACCCCTGGGGACCCCCGAGTTTTGGTTCGGAATCCCTGGCAATCATCCACAATTGCGCTGGATACTCCGTGGAAAACACCCTGTGAAAGCCGTGGATAACTCAGCCCCGCTTGTGGACTCCGAAAACCTTATCCACGCGCTGAAAGTGTCCGCTCCGGGTTCCCGGTAAAGCCGTTCATAACTTCAGCTAAACCCACGCCTTATCCACAGCTTGCGGACCAACTCTAACAACGTGCGCGAAAGCGCAAGCGCTGTCAAAGAAGGTACTTCGACTCATCAACACATCGATCATCCACAATTTCGCACCGCCCTTATTAAGAAGAAGAATCTTTATATAGGGAAAGAGGTGGATGTCCTTTCCACATGGTTCATGTTCGCAAGTTGCACCCGACGGGAGCCTTTGGTTCCTCCCAACTCACCGCTGGTAACACAGCCCCCAATCGCATGAAGGTCCTCTGTGATCGTGAAAAGCTTCGAGCTGGGTTGGCCATCGTCAACACAGTTGTTCCTGCCAGAAGTCCAAAGCCCATCCTCGACAACGTTCGCTTCGTTGCCACGGAATCAGCACTGGAACTGATCGGCACAGACCTCGAAGTCTCCGTACGTTATTCCATCACGGACGTGAAAGTGGGAGAGCCCGGAGTGGCCGTCATCCCCGCGCGTGTTGCCCTGGATTTCATTCGGGACCTCAACAGCGAGACGATCGAGATCGAAGTTGAAAACAACCTGTGCAGTATCACGGGTGGTGCAGACAGCTGTGAATTGGTCACGATGGACTCAGACGAGTTCCCGGTCACCCCTCACTTCGACGAGAAGGGCGCTCTAAGCGTGCAGGCGGGGGTTTTCACCCGCCTTGTGGGACAAACGGCATTCGCCGCAGCCCGTGAGGCTGGGCGCTATGCCATGCACGGTGTGCTCGTCACGGTTCAGGACGAAAACTTGCAGATGGTCGGCACCGATGGTCGGCGCCTAGCCCTCTCAAGCTTCCCCATTCAGGACATTCCCGGGGAGATCTCCCCGGCCATTGTCCCGACCAAGGGGTTGCAACTCTTCTGCCGAGTGATCGACGATCCCCTCAGCCAGGTTCAGGTCAAGTTTAGCGAGAACCAAATCGGCATGCGCACGGCCAACGCGGAGATCTTTGCGCGGCTGATCGATGGGGACTTTCCCCGCTACTCCGATGTGATCCCATCGCAATCGAGCATTTCGATCGAGGCCAACACAGAGTTGCTTAGCCGTAAGCTCCGTCTGGTTTCCAATGTGACCGGAAATGAAGCGCGGGCGGTGCGGCTCAAGCTCGATCGAGGAGAGCTCGAGTTACACGGGCAGTCCATCGGTCGCGGTGAAGCCCACGCTCACATGGAAATCGAGTACTCGGGCGAGAAGGCCGAGATCGCTTTCAACCCCGACTACGTGCTCGACGGCATCAAGAATGCTGAGCATGAAACAATTCGCCTCGAATTCAACGACAAGGGCAGCCCCTGCAAATTCACCCTTGGCGAGAGTTACATCTACATCGTGATGCCGATCACGGTGGATAGCTGAGCTAACTGACACCCAACTCAACGTGGTTCGGAGATACAACACAGATACCCCAAAAGAACGCCGGGGACCCGCGCCCTTGGGTGATGTGCTACGCCACTTCCTGAAGGACAGTGGACTTGGTGCTCAACTACGGCACGCCAGAGTTTACGGCGCCTGGTCGGATGCCTTGGGCGAACGGCTCAGAGAGCGAGCCAAGCCTGTTCATTTCCAGTTTGGGGAACTGACCGTCGAGGTCGAGTCCGCCCCGCACATGCACGAACTTCAAAACTTCACGGGAGAGCAGTACCGACAAGGTGCGAACAAGGCTCTCGGTGAGGATGTGATCAAAAAAGTCCTGTTCCGCCTGAAACGCTGACTATGTCTGACGAACAAGAACCCAAATCTGATGCTACGAAACCCGATTCCCTGGAGATCCGCGTAGACGCGGAATACGGGGCCGATTCCATCACCGTGCTGGAGGGCTTGGAGCCCGTCCGTATTCGGCCCGCGATGTATATCGGGGACACGGATGTGCGCGGCTTGCATCACCTGGTTTGGGAGGTGGTTGACAACGCAATGGACGAAGCCTTGGCCGGACATGCCACGCTTTGCAAGGTCATCTTGCACGAAGACGGGTCCTGTTCAGTCACCGATGACGGGCGAGGCATCCCTGTAGGGATCATCAAGTCTGAAGGCAAGCCTGCTGTTGAAGTGGTGCTGACCAAACTGCACGCCGGCGGTAAGTTCAACAGCGGTGCCTACAAGGTCTCCGGTGGCTTGCACGGCGTGGGTGTGTCTTGTGTGAACGCCCTCGCCGAGTGGTTGCAAGTTGAGGTGTACCAGGGCGGGAAAATGTACAAGATGAGCTTTGCCCGGGGCGATCGTGCAGAAGAGCTTGTTGAGGTTGGGGACTCCGACAAGACCGGCACCTTGATTCGGTTCAAGCCCGATCCGCAGATATTCACGACCACAGAATTCCAAATGGAGATGGTCGCCAAGCGCCTGCGCGAATTGGCTTACCTGATGGGAACCCGCGGAATTCGTATCGAGCTCCTGGATGAACGCACCGGCGACCAAGTCGAGCACAGCTATCCAGAAGGCTTGCTGTCCTTCGTCTCCGATGTGAACGACAACAAGAATGCCCTTCACGCGGACGTCATTCACTTCGTGAAGACGGTCACGGACCCCGAGCACCCAGATATTCAATACGAAGTTGAGCTGGCCTTGCAGTACACGGACTCCTACCAGGAAACCGTTTTCACGTTCTGCAACAACATCAACACCCACGGCGGTGGAACACACTTAGCAGGCTTGCGTTCAGCGCTGACGCGCACCTTGAACACCTATGCCAAGAACGAAAAAATGTTCAAGGACGAGAAGAAGGCGCCCTCCGGCGACGACTTCCGCGAGGGTGTGACTGCAATCTTGGCCATCAAGATCCCGGACCCGCAATTCGAGGGCCAAACCAAGGACAAGCTCGGTAACAGGGAAATTCAAGGCATCGTGGAATCGGCAGTGTCCGAACAGTTCGCGATCTACCTGGAAGAGCACAATGTGGTCGCCAAGACCATCATCAACAAGGCTGTTCGTGCTATGCAGGCTCGAGAGGCTGCGCGTAAGGCACGGGAACTTGTTCGCCGTAAGTCAGCGCTCGCCAGCGGTAACTTGCCCGGTAAGTTGGCCGACTGCCAGAGCACGGACCTGAATGAGTCCGAGATCTTCCTGGTCGAGGGTGATTCCGCGGGGGGTTCGGCGAAAATGGGCCGTGACCGGCGCAACCAGGCCATCTTGCCGCTCAAGGGTAAGATTCTAAACGTCGAACGGGCACGCCTGGACAAGATGCTAGGCCACTCCGAGATCCAACTCATCATCAGCGCCCTTGGATGTGGCATTGCTGAGGAGTTCAACATCGATAAGTTGCGCTATGGAAAGATCATCATCATGACAGACGCGGATGTGGACGGGTCTCACATCCGGACGCTGCTTTTGACGTTCTTCTTCCGCCACATGCCGCAACTGTTGGACGAAAACCGGCTCTATATCGCGCAGCCGCCGCTGTACAAAGTCAAGCGCAAGAAGACCGAGCGTTACATCATTACGGACGCGGAACTGCGCGAGTACCTCACCGAACTCGGGCTCAATTCGATCACCGTTAGCGACGACAATTCGGACAAGGTCTGGGAAAAGGAAGAGCTGCGGACCTTGAGTGAAGACCTCGCACGATTGGAAGCTTTGGTGCCCAAGTTGGCGCCGATTGGAGTCCCCCTACCGGTGGACGAGATCATCGCTAGCTTCGACGGCTTCAATGTTTGCAGCCACTGGGCCCGTGAAGGGGAAGTGGACTCATTCTTCGATTCACTGCAGGAATTGAACGATTACCTGGAGCTTCAAAGGTCCCGGCTCGGCAAGCAAGAACTCAAAATCTACAACGGACCGGAATCCGAAGCCTCCGTTGAGGATGCCGACATTTTCACCGCGCACATCGCCCATCACGAAGACCTGAAGATCGTGTTGAAGTCGATCATGCAACAGGGATTTGGCTTTACCGGCGGGGGATCCTGGACCGTCTCGGGCGGCAAGGAAATCGTGGAATGCAAGCGCTTGCGTGAAGTGGCGACGGCCATTCGCACCGCGGGCAAAGGGGACGTGGAGATCCAGCGCTACAAAGGCCTTGGCGAAATGGACGCGGACCAGCTTTGGGAGTCGACCATGGATCCGAGCATCCGCTCTCTCTATCTGGTGGAGCTCGAGGATGCCGTCGCGGCGGACAACATCTTTACGGTGCTGATGAGCGACGGGGTGGAGCAACGGCGTAAGTACATCGAGCGCCACGCCCTGGAAGCGACCAACCTGGATATCTGAACGAGC
>JBLIMI010000077.1:0-9782 GCA_047638655.1 Minisyncoccia bacterium
AATGCTGCTGCGGAGCAGCACCAGCCAGGGGCATAGAGAGCAGGTTGATACCGAGCAGAAGCGCCGAGCTTGCGGAACGTAATCGCATGGATGTCCGTGAAGATGTCTGGGAGAAAAGGGAGCACCGAGAATACTCAAGACCCCGGGAATTCACCAATCCTGTGGGTCTCAGGCTCTTTCCTGCCGCTCAGACGGGCTAGAAAGCCTGTCGGAAAATAGATTTCAAAGGGCATTCCAATCCCGGGTGCGGGCGGATCTGGGGTAGTGAGCCCGAAGAACGGGCCCCCCACGAGCCCAAGCACCACCATTCACATGTTCACACTCCACGCCACCGCCCACACCTTTCTCATCGCCCTAGCGCCCACCCTCCTGCTCGCCGGGGGATTGCGATCCGTGGACGGCGATCTGCTGGGCGTACTGATCGCCCTGCTGCTCTTGCCGCTGGCCGCGGCCCTCTACGCCATCGGGGCGGCGCTCCTGAGCGTTCCCTACCAAGCGTCCGTGCGCCCCGGCAAGTTCGAACGCGACCTCGGAACCAAGCTCTACGCTGACCGCCGCCTCTACGGTCTGTGCTGGACAAGCCTCTACTACTGCAAACCGGTCTACCACTTGGTGCTCTCCATCCCACCCCTCAAGCGCTTGGTGCTGCGCCTTTTTGGTTACCGCGGCTCAATGGACTTCACCACCTACCCGGACACTTGGCTGCGTGACTTGCCCCTGCTCCAACTCGGCGATGGCGCTTACCTCTCCAACCGCGCCACCATCGGTACAAACATCGTGATGCAAAACGGACTCATCCTGGTCGACCGTGTCCATGTGGGGAGTGGGGCCGTTGTCGGACATCTGGCCATGGTCGGGCCGGGTTGCCATATCGGTGCGGGCGCCCAGATTGGCGTCGGTGCCGGCATCGGCATCAAGTCACGCATTGGAGCCGGTGCACAAGTGGGGCCCAAGGCCAATATCGAGCATCGTGTCTCCATCGGGCAGGGAGTCAAGATAGGTGCGGGGTGCTTTATCGGTAGCGGGGCCCGCATCGCCCGCGGTGTGGTCCTGCCCGCTTGCTCCATCGTCCCGGCTCGTACAGTCGTGAGGTCCAGCACATCCGCCTACGCGCGCACCCAGGACCAGCCCCTGTGGAACTCGGCAGCTTAGGGATCGCTGGAATGCTCAAAACGCTATCGCGTTTTGGGTTCGGGCATCCAGGGCACACTCCCCGAGCCTTGAATCCGAAGCCTCCGATGACAAGCTATCTTCATGATCGACAAAGTCCCGTTCTTGAGACATTGGTGGGCAAAGGCCAGTGAGCGTGCCTTTATCGAGCATCCGATTCCTGAGGAAGAACTGACGGAGGTCATGGCCCGTGGAGCGCAGCCGACCCTCGTGTTCTATCTCTTGTTGGCGCTTGCTGGGATCATCGCCACATGTGGGCTGCTCTCCAATAGCGTTGGCGTGATCATCGGGGCGATGATCGTCGCGCCCCTCATGAATCCAATTCTGACGCTCTCCTACAGCGCCTCTCGAGCGGACTGGCGCACCGCACTCCTCGCCACCGGTACACTGCTCAGCGGAGTCTTGCTCACTGTGGGCATCTCCTATTCCATTTCGGAAGTTGTTGGGTTGCGAATCGTCGGTTCCGAAGTTCTGGGGCGCGCCACCCCAAACCTCCTCGATCTCGGCGTTGCGTTTGCTGCAGGACTTGCAGCCGCCTACGCCAACAGCCGCAGGAGTATTGCCAATGCGCTTCCGGGCACGGCCATCGCTGTGGCTCTGGTCCCGCCGCTGTGCGTGGTGGGTATCGGCCTCTCTGTTGGAAGAGACATGGTGGCGGAAGCCGGCCTCGGCTTCATTCCGCTTGAGCCAGGAGCCACGGGCAACGACGTGGCCAGCGGAGCCGCGCTGCTATTCCTGGCAAACCTCGCGGGCATCATTTTCATTGCAGAGCTTGTCTTTGTCTTGCAGGGATATGGCACCCTCCGCAAAGGAGCCCTTGGTCTGGCCCTTACCGTCGCGGCCACGCTTTCACTCGTATTGCCGCTGGGGTTGTCTTTGCGAACTTTGCACTCGAAGAGTGTGGCTATGGGGGTCGCGAGTTCGATGGCCAAAGAACGCGCTGCTACAGGAAAGTTGGGTGGCACGATCCTCACCACGCGTGTGTTCTACGCGGGGGAGACGCTGACCATTGATATCAAGCTCCTCGCTCCTGAGTCCCTGTCGGGATTGCTCCGAGAACGGGCAGACATCTTTCAGCGTGAGGTCGAGTCCCGTTTGAACGAGTCCGTCGTCCTCAACGTGATCGCAATCTTCACGCCTATGGAACAGTACAGCGTCGGTGCTCCGGCCCAGCAGGCCCAATAGAATGATCTAGCCAGGAGAAGAGCTGCAGGCGATCGAGCGGAGGCTTAACGCCAAAGGATCGAGAGCCTGGGCCAGCCTGCTCCATGGCGGTCACTCCGGCGGAAACTGGGCCAAGATCTCCTGCACGACCTCGTTGACTCTCGATCTGGACTCCTCGGGTGATAAACCATCCGTCACCCTGGAAGTACCAGTTCCCCGCCAAAGCAACCGAGTCCCCTCTGGATCGACGAAGTCAATTTGGAGGGTCCCCTCTTGGTACTCGTGAACAGTGGTTCCCGAGCTGATTCCAACACCATAGCCACCGTGGCGTCCATAGGCGCCGTAGCGTCCATAGACCGTCGGGTCCGATCTGACATCAATCGCTTGGCGGACACTGATTGAGAATCCAATGTCAAAGTCACCATCGTTCGCCACTCGCTCGTACCCCATTTCAGCCAAGCGGTTTTCGATCGCAGCAGTGACCCGTTCACTCACAAGCTGGTTCCCTGCCCGAGGGTCGCCTAACCCGGTTGTGTCCTGCGGGAGCCAGGCATACGAGTGCCATTCACTGAAGTCCGTGCCTGGGTCGTAATCTGCGTGAACAGAAACTGACGAACAGGCGCCGAAAAGAAAGCCGAAAGCAAGAGCCCCAATCATGAACGGTCGCTTGAGTCGCTGCATGTCCTCATCATAACCAGATGAGGTCGGCTCTCGCCGAGGTCACTGCTTGCGGTTTCCGCCCCGGCTGCCTAAATTCACTTTGTCACAATGCAAAAACCCCTCCTCTTCCTGTTGATTCTGCTTCCCGGCTGCCTGGGTCCAGACACCCGCCGCCGTCTCCCTGGAGACGAGGATTGGCGAGTCGGAGCCAGCGCTGACCTCGAGCCTGGCGAGAGCATTAGCCAGGCTATGATTGGAGTCAGCTACTTCGAAACGGCGAGGCGTGAAGGTGGAACGAACCCCGATACGGGATTCGGTTCCGACGGCCTGGAGCAACTCCCCCTGATCGCAGGAGCAATTCAGGAGACCACGCGCAACGGCGAGTACTTTGACTTCGGCTTCGAGGGAGGAGCCGCAGTGGGCTTCGTCACTAGCGGCGGTTTCGTAGCAGCCAGTGGTGCAAACGGCTTGATTGTGGCGGTCGACATCGATCTGCTCCTGGTCGACTTGTTCATCGGCCCCTTCGTCAGCTTGAACATTGGCGAGAGAATGCGCTTCTACGCGGGAGCCGGCCCGGTAGTGGACTTCGCGAATTACTCACACGAAGGCTCTGAAGGCAGCACAGAAGTGGATGAGTCAGGAACCGGCCTGGGACTCGGCTGGTACGCCCGGGGTGGTGTGGAGTTCCTCTTCGATGGCGGATACATGCTGGGAGTCGGCTATCGTTGGTTCGACTCGAACATCGCATTGAGCGGCGACCTGGGCACCCTCGACTTGGTGGGCTCCCAGGCCTTCGTCTCTTTCTCGACAGGTTTCTAACAGTCTGCCGAAGCCGTCAGGCCTGACTCCCCCGTGCGGAACGGGGCGACCAAATTGAACTTCGGAGTGTCGATGGTCAGCCAGCGCTTAGCTCACGTTGTGCAGACCACCTACCCGTCAAGCGCCCGCTGTTTGCTTCACGAAGGCCGACCACTCTTGATCGAGATCCTCGAGCTTCAGGTCAAAGATCTTCTTGAAGTGGGAAGCTGCGCCCTTGCCATCGAAAGCGCTACGAAGGTAGGCAATGAAAGTCTCGCGATACTTCCCCTCTGCTCCCCGCAACAGGAAGAACACCAAAGTGTAGGACTGCGCCACGAAGCGGCTCTCGTCCCCTCCGGTATTGAAGGCTCCGCGCCCCGCATCGAGGACCTTCTTCAGGGATACAGGCTTCTCGTCAGCTGCATGAGATTCGAACCAGGGGAGATACGGCACGCCCGTCTCGACGCCGAGGTTGCCCGCCTCGGGACGCATGGCGATAGCGAAGGCATTGCCAATTCCCTCGCGGGCCCACTGCGGAAGCGCTCCTTGGTTGTTGCCAAGCGCCATCCGAAATGAATTGGTGAGCATCAAGTCGATCACTGCCTTCCGAACTTCATGGGGCTGAGCCTCCTGGCCACGAACGAGCACTGCGTTTCCAATTCGCTCGAACCATGCCGTCCAGTGTGGCTGTGGCGGACGTGGCGCGTCATCGGCATCTCCGTAGATGTGCAGCTCGGGCACCTGCTCAAAGGGGTAGAGCTCCATGGGCTTCCCGATCAGGTCGTAGTACATCATGTACAAACGCTCCACATCGATGCTCACATCCAACGCGCGTAGGGGATCGATGTTGGTCTTGACCAGAAAGTGTGCTGTGGGAAGCTCGAGTGCGTTCTTCCACTCTCCCACGCGACCACGTAGGTCTTCCAAGTTGTAGTACCTACCGCGCACGCGGAGACGCCACCCGCGCTTTGAGTGACTGCCTCCGAGCTTGGTCCAGGCCTGCTCATTCTCGTTGTCGAGTAGCAGAATCCGAATCCAGAGGTTTCGCGCCTCACCGGCCAGGGCCTCGTTCTCGGCCCACAGGGCTAGTTCCGTAAGAGCCACCACGTTGCGACTGTCGAGCTCGCTGTAGCGCTCCAGAAACAACCGCATGCTGCGCTCGATCGAGTGGACGCCTTCGACTTTGTCCAGCTCAAGCTCCTTGACCTTACGTCCGGACTTGTAGAAGACGCTTGTCTCGCTCTCGCGCATCACGCGACACTCGATTTCCTTACCTGTCTTCAGAACGATAAGGTCCGGCTTGTCTTCCAGTCCGAAGGCGACGCTTGCCAAGGAGAGAAGGATCGGTGCTAAGAGGTGCATGGTTTGCTTTTGTAGTCTGATGGAGAAGTGTGATGCGCGCTATGTGAGCTAGGTGAGCTAGGTGAGCTAGGTGAGCTATTGAAGGTCTTTCCAGTGCTTGGTGAGGACAATTCGTCTGCCCGCTCTGAGAATCAAGACCCTAATTCTGTCGTCGGGTTTCATTTGAGCTAACTCTCCGCGAATCTGCGCTGCGGCTCCTTCATCGCCTACATCCACACTATTGACGGAGAGCACGAGATCGCCTCCCAACAACATAGGGAGCCCTCCAATATCGGCAGGAATTTCACCGCCCTGCAGCCCAAGAAGGTCGGACAAGCTGCCCGGAACCACGCTTTGAACGAGTAAGGCGGACTTGCCTTTCGGCACATTCAGCACCTCGGCAAATCGACCTCGTACGGAGATGAATTCCATCCCGGTCCAGATCATCGGCCGCTCGAGAAACCGGCTGCGGCAGGTATTCGAGCTCACGGCAAAGCCCAGCCCCTGATTGCCGCCGGTGATCGTGCTGATGTAACTAATCACGCCGATGACTTCTCCTTTGAGATTGAAGAGAGGGCCACCGGAGTTCCCGGGGTTGATCGCTGCATCCGTTTGCAAGACCTCGACTCGATCAGCCGCATCCACCAGGGATGGTGTGATGCGTTTCGCGCTGAGGTAGCCCACGGTGAGTGTGTGGCTAATCCCAAGAGGTGAGCCAATCGCAAACACACGGCTTCCAACTCGAGCTTGGTCTGAGTCTCCGAGGCGGGTCACAGCAATCCCTTCGGGAATCGGGCCCTCCAATCGAACCATGGCCAAGTCGGTCAGGGGATCCGAGCTGACAATCGTTGCCGTCGCCCTCGTCCCGTCATAGAACTCCACGACCAGTTCCTCGGCGCTTTGCACCACATGGGCTGCGGTCAGAATATCCCCGTCCTTCGAGATCAGCACGCCCGAGCCGGTCCCCCCCTGGTCCACCGCGTAACCCCCGGTCTCGACCGAAGGGGCAGAGGAAACCGTGTGAAGGGTAACGACGCTCGTGTGCACCGCCTGAAACACGTCTGCAATTGAGTCGCCCTGACTGAGGGACCCAGGAACCGCACACGCCAAGGCTGAACTGGAGAGTAAGAGTAGGGGGAACAAGAGAAACAACTTGCGGTGACTCATCGAGATTGAATTATTTGTGGGACGAGGATTGGATGGATTTAGAGTCGGCCGCCGAGCACGATCGCGTGATACCCGTGGCTCTCCAGCAGTCCGTCGCGGAACTGCAGGCGCAAGGCCCTGCCCGGAATGATGACCGCTGCTCGTTCAGGCAGGTAGACCCAGACATCCGTGCGCTTGCTCTTCTCAGCAGGGGAACCCAGCAGCATCAGGACCTCGTACTTGGACATCCCGACCTTCAACTTGTCCGCTTGGCGGGTGACTTCCGAGAATTCGTAGCGTTGATTCCCACGAGGAATGGTCTCCCCCGTGTCCGGGTCAACGTTAACGCAACTCGCCGTGGCGAGCAGGCCCAGGAAGGCGAGCGAGAGCTTGAGCTTGTGATTCATACTGGCAATTTCGGCCTGAAGGAAGCTCCGGTGCGAGCCAGAGGGACCTCGCCGGAGAGTCCCAGAGGCTAGCAGGTGACCTTCATCTATAGAAGTCCCCTGCACCTTTGAAGCCCGGGCCCGGGCTGCGTGCCATTCTCGCTTTGCCGCAGTGCCCCCCCCCAGGAAGCCCAGGCTGGAGCCTCAGTCCGACAGGTGCTGAAGGAAGAGCCCGTTGATCCAAGCCAAGGTGTGTGGATCGCTCAGAACGCCGACGTGATCGGAGTTCACCCCAATAACACCACGGGCCCTCGCCTGGGCTTCGTCCCGGAGCTGAGAGCTCAAGGGAACGGTTCCATCGCTACTTTCACCGCCGAACCCGCTGCGTTCGTAGGCAAAAGCCATGTAGTACGCCAAGGGATCGATGTCCTTTCGGTACAGATTCCGCAGGAATTGGCTGCCCGGAGTGAGGTCGTACCAGCAGGGCATCACCGTCGGCGACCAATCCACGCCATATTCCGCCGACGCCATTCCTCCCAAGGGGGACGCGATGGTGACAAACAGCCCAAGTCCCTTCGCAGAGGGACTTGTGGCGGCCCGCTGTACGGCCTCGGTCGACACCAAGCCCCCCATCGAGTGGGCCACCAAGAAGAACTCTTCGACGCCGTGCTCGGCTAGCATGAGGTCCACGGACTTGAGTAGGTACTGCCCAAGATCCGCAAGCCGTAAAGCGGAGGGATAATAGAAAACCCAAGCCTGAAACTTGGTGGAATCGATGGACGCAATCATCCCGACAAAGTCACGTGGAGTGCCCCCAATGCCATGGACAAAGACGATGGGTGTTCGCGCAGGGTCGTACTCTTGCAACATGTAGAGTCCGTGGTAGCCGTCCTCTATGAAGGTGGCTGGCTCCCACATCCCTTGCTGCCCCACACTTGGGGCGAAGCGATCATCATCCAGAGTCGCTACGCGCGCCAGGCTCTGGTGTGTGATCTTGGCACTTGAGGATCGAATCGACTCAATCAAGCTCTCGACCTCGGCGGTCAGCCTGGTCCCGGGTTCCCCAAGGACCAACTGGAGCTCTACAGGAGCGGCTCCAGACCGCAATGAGATTTGAGTAGGTTCACCGTAGATGGTGACAGGCTCATTCTCGTCGCGCCTGAGGTTCTCATTTTGGTCCTCGAATGCACCCAGGAAGTAGTTCCCTTGAGGAACGTGCAGCACGAGTTCGTCCTTACCAAAGTGGAGACTGAGCGCCTTGACAATCTTGGTGGAAGCATCCACAAGCAAGACGACATGGGCACTCTCATGATCCTCTGCGTCGGCGATGGTCACACGCACCTCGCAGTACTCATCCAAGCGCTCCAAATCTCGGTCAAGACTCCGGAACGACCCACAACCGGCGTTCAGAAGAGCGAGAGCCAGAACTACGCTAAGTGCAAGGCCATTCATAGAACTCTAGAACCCCGTCGAGAAGGTCAGAAAGACCTGCGCCCCTTTGACGTCGAGATCACCCAAGTTGCTGCTCAAGTCAACACGGGAGTCGATCCAGCGGCCCCCGATACCAATCATCATTCCGCTTCCCACGGCCATCTCGGCACCGAGCCTTGAGTACCAACCAAGTCCAAATCCGGTTCCGGTGTCATCCACGTGAATGGCGTCCACCTTGCTGTCCTGCGAGTAGTTCGCGAATTGCATCAAGGGCCCAACTGCACCATAGACACGAAACTTCTCCCCTAGGTTCACATTGATGAACGGACCAACGGAGAGATCGAAGAGAAAGAGATCCACATCAACACCGACAAGCAACCCTCCACCACCGGTCGCCACGACAGTGCTGTCGGACCTGAATCCGAGCGCACCTCCCGCTTCAATTCCAAAGTCCACACGATCGCCTCCCATTACGGTCTGCCAGTTCGCAGCGATCAATGGCATCTGGCGTAAGTCTCCGCCGTTGTCTCCAAGGGGAGGGTTTTCGCCACCAGAACGCCGAACCTCCTCGTAGGCCGCGGCACCGAACGCGCCTTGAATGATGACCGCCCCCTTGCGCAAGCCCCGGTCGGCCGCCATTGGGGCAACGGTACTGCTAGCGTTGCGACTCACGGGAGCGTGCCCACCGGCACCTGTTGCCATACAAGCGGGAAGGATTGAAATCAGGAGGAAGAGGGCAGACTTATTCATGGCGGAACCATATCAGGGGCCCCCGGCCACAACCACCGCTCGAGTCCGATTTCGCCCGTGGGTGGAGAGCCCTCTGGCCTCCACAAGAATCAAGCAGCGACAACCAGAGCCCCACCAGGGGCGTGGGCAGCGCCTCCAATGCCTATCGAAAGGAATCCGCTGACTTTAGAGCCGCCGCGCAGGCTGCGGCTCACCACTGGGGTCCATCAATACCAAAGACTTGGCCACGCCTTGCTTATCGAGTTCGAATGTCAAGGTCCACGTAGTCCCCGACTTGACGTCGAGCTCGATGAAGCTAGTCGGGGAGGTCGGTCTCAGGAAACGACAAGGATACTGATCGATGAAGCGAATCGCCCCGATCCCCTGATCGCTGAAGCTGAACTCCATCATCGTTTGCCCAGCTTCGAAGTAGAGTTCAAGCACGATGGCAACTTCACCGAAGCGATTTCGACCGGAGACAGCGCGTGCCGACTTGAAAGCACCGTGCCTCTGTTTCATTCCGGCCAGCCGTTCGGCTTCCATCCCCGCAAATTCCTGGGCCGGAGCAAAGGGGTCAATCAAGCGACGCATCGCATCAAACTCACCATCAAAGCCCATGGCGTAGGCCGCTGGGACTTCAACCAGCAACGCGTCCCGACGTTCGACCTGAGCCGATGAAACTGGCTGCACCAACTTTGCGGCAGCCTGGTCTCCACTCGAGATGTTGAGCGATGTGCCCGTAGCGCCCACGTGGATCACTCCTCCACCCTTCAACTGGTAATCTCCTTCGTAGCCTGCAAGCAGCGCACCCGTCAACGGTTTCAACGCGGGCGGCATTTTCACATCTCCGCCGAAGACGAGCTTGGCGATGTTTGGAGTGACATCGAATGCGTACAAGTCGGCATCGTTGGTCGCAGCAAAAATCATCACCTCCTCATCGAGATAGCGCCGCCAATC